>NZ_JAAELD010000358.1 GCF_024227015.1 Moraxella sp. | reverse complement strand
CCCGGTGTGTTTTCGGCCAAATGTTGGGCGTTGAACATTTTGTAGAGCATGATCATCATCAATGTGATCACGCACCATAGAGCTAAATTTTTGTAAAAAGGGTTCAAAGAAGATACCTCCTTAAAATTTCATCCATTAAAGCCTCAGCGATGTATACCATAATGCCCTTTAGGGGTTTTCGCAAGAAATTATCCTGAGTTTGCAGCGGGCAATTGGATTTGAAACATTTGTGGCGCCTAGGTTGTACTTAGATGAGTTGGCTAGCAGTTTGAAGTGTTGGCCAAACAAGAGCCGGCGAGTGTTAAGCTTTAAGCAAAGGATCATGATCGTTCTGATATTCTACTTCAGCGCCTATCTTGCACACCTCCACCTTAAGCACTTGCCTGGTATTGTCTGAAATAATCGCCCGGCCGCTTCTGCGTACCCCCACGACCCATAAAATATGGTTGCCGTCTGTCAGCAGTGGAATGCGCCTGCGCTGTGCCCGGTTGATCTTGCGATCGATGAACAGCTTTTTGATT
>NZ_JAAELD010000357.1 GCF_024227015.1 Moraxella sp. | reverse complement strand
TATATAACCGTAGAACCTGATAAAAGTCAAGTGTTTTGTTACACTTTTATGAAAATAAGTTGCACTTTTACATTCATTTAGTTATGGTTTAATTTCTATGTAAATTTTATTCCTATCAATAAAAAACACACCTTAAATAAGGTGTGTTTTTGATGATCAATCATTACGCGTCGTACGGATCTCTAAGCACGATGGTCTCATCACGGTCAGGACCGGTCGAGATGATGTCTACAGGACAGCCCACCAATTCTTCGATGCGCTTGATGTAGATTTTGGCATTCTCTGGCAGATCTTCAAACTTCGTAACACCGATGGTTGATTCGCTCCAACCTGCCAATGTCTCATAAGTTGGTTCTACTTTTTCATAGAACTCTGCATCGTACGCACCGGCGCACTCGCCTGCCGGCACTTTGTATTCGGTCGCAATCTTAATCTCATCAAGACCGTCCAATACGTCAAGCTTGGTCAAGCAGATGCCAGACATTGAGTTTAGCACCACTGCGCGACGCAGGCTGACAGCATCGAACCAGCCACAGCGACGGGCACGGCCTGTGGTTGCACCAAATTCATGACCCACCTTCGCCAGATGTTCACCCACTTCACAAAACAGCTCCGTTGGGAAAGGACCTGAACCTACGCGCGTGGTATAAGCCTTAGTGATGCCTAGTACATAATCAAAATACAATGGACCCAAGCCTGTACCTGTTGCCACACCGCCAGCGGTCGTGTTCGAGCTGGTCACGAACGGGTAAGTGCCGTGATCGATGTCAAGTAGCGTACCTTGAGCACCTTCGAACATTAGGTTCTCACCTGCTTGACGGCGAGTCTCTAGCTCTTCGGTCACGTCAACAACCAAATCTTTTAGCTCTTTTGCCCACAGCTGGCATAGCTCAAGCGTCGCATCATAATCGATAGCATCGACTTTGTAGTATTGAGTCAGTGCAAAATTATGATATTCCAAAATCGCTTCTAACTTTTGCGGTAGGTCGCTGCGGAATAGGTCGGCTACTTTTAACGCACGGCGAGCCACTTTATCTTCATAGGCAGGACCGATGCCACGGCCTGTGGTGCCAATCTTCGCGTTGCCGCGTTTGATTTCGCGCGCCTGATCAAGTGCGGTGTGATAAGGCATAATCAGCGGACATGCAGCAGAGATGCGCAGGCGCTCACGTACAGGTACGCCTTTGTCAATCAGACCGTTCATTTCTTTTAGTAGTGCATCTGGTGCTAATACCACGCCATTACCGATGAAGCAAGTCACGCCCTCGCGCAAGATGCCAGATGGAATAAGATGCAGTACAGTCTTCTCACCACCCACAACCAATGTATGACCTGCATTATGACCACCTTGATAGCGCGCTACTGCGGTTGCTTTTTCGGTTAGTAGATCTACGATTTTACCTTTGCCTTCATCACCCCATTGGCTGCCTAAGACAACGACATTCTTACCCATGATAATTCCTCATTTAACAATTAATTTTCAAATTAGCGACAAATCAAAATCAGTCATCACCGACCAATCGAACAGCCCAACCATCAGCATCATCAAGATGTAACACGCCATCAATCTGAGCCGGTCTGTCATCAGCGGATAGCGGCTTGATAACAACACACCCTTCATCTTGTAAGGTTTTGATCTGCGTGGTTAGATCTTCTTTTTGGGTCTCGGTACTATTCGCTAGATCTTCGAAGTCCACCACGATGATGGTGTCTTCTTGAAGTTCAACAAACTCAAGCAAGCGGTTAATATCCATACTAAAGCCACTCGCCTGACGTCCCACCGTCGCACAAAAACGCCCACCACGAACCAAAGGCTGCGTCTGCGTGGTTGATGATTGATTCAGATAAACATTAAATACAATACCGGTATGATAGTGATAACCAGACAGCTCAGTCACATCAACGCTCACCGTCATGCCAAGCGCTCTTATATGTGCGCCTAATGTCGCCAAATCCTTGGCTGCATCGATGATGATCTGATCGTTCTGAGCTTTTTTGGAGAGTTTGACCAATAGATTATTGGCGTCTGGTGTCGCATCTTGAGCCAGATTATGCTTAGCAAGCACCAAAAAATCAGCGCCATCTAGCATGTCAGCACAGAACGCTTGAAGTGCCGGCAGGTCTTTTTTGTTATACAGTGCCATCAACTGCTCACAAGCTGCCTCATCCAAGCCGTGCAACTGCGTTAAACGCTCAAAGATCGCCACATGACCCACATCCACGTGAAGATCGCGGCGACTCATGCCAATCTCATCTGTCAAGGCGGTGATCAGCTCCAACAAAGACAGCTCCACACCAACATCGCCCACACCAAAAATCTCAGCACCCAACTGTAGCGGTGTACGCAGCCCAAACAATCCGTTAGGCAATGTCTTTAATACTTGTCCGATATAGCAGTAACGCGCCACACCTGTGCCATGTTGAGCGTCGATGCGTGTGATCTGCGGTGTGATGTCCGCACGAACACCCATCGTACGCCCTGTCAGCTGATCAACGATCTTAAAGGTCTGGCGTTTTAGGTCTTCATTCGCCCCACCAAGTAGCGTCTCGGTGTATTCGATCAAAGGCGGAGACACAAGGCGATAACCATGCGCCGTCAATACGAACAATAACGCATCGCGCAGGCTTTCTTGTTTTTGGGCATCTTTAAATAGAACATCTGCCACGCCATCGGGCAGCAGCCAATTCTGAGCATGGGTTTGAAGACTGGTGGAAGCGGTGCAAGCAGGCACAAATCACCCCTAAAAGCATAAAAAATACAATAAAAATAGCAAGTCATCACTTGCCAAATTAAAATCAAGAAAAAACAAACGGTTTTATGTGGTTTTTTCGTGCTTAGTGTATCATTAAATCACGCCCACGACTAGGCTAAATTGCAAATTATTTTAAAAAACCATGAAAACTGCCCAACAAGAATACGCTCATGAATTTATAATGAAAGTTGGCTAAAATATTGCTATAATATGGCAATTTTATCCGGCATCTGGATTTTGATGTGGATAAGCGTTAAACATCAAGCACATAAGGGGGCGACATGCCGCACAAGCACGACACTGACGACATCCTAGCCCCAGCTGCACCCACAACCAAACCAGAACCGCATCGACCTGACACCATCGAAAGCTATCTAAAAGTTCAAACCAGCGAACACGACATTCGCCCCACTGATGGCGAGCTGGATTTTGGCGAGGAAGAAGACGAAGAGTTGGTCTTATCGGACAATCAAGACAGCTACATCTACGGCGATGCAGACGCTACAGACGAAGACACCATCGAGACGATGACGGTGTATGACCCTGATGCTGACAGATTTGAAGATTTAGAAGACTCCGGCGACAACGAAACCATCATCTGCTATTCGTATTCTAGAAAAACAGGCGAACCCATCGAGCAGCTCGCCATTGATGACGTCAGTCGCGCACTCACCAACAACAACCAATTCATCTGGCTGGGTCTATACGACCCCAGCATTGAGACCGTTCAGGAGGTCAAGGATGCCTTCGACCTGCACGAACTTGCCCTAGAAGACGCCCTTGCCGACCATCAACGTCCAAAGGTAGAAAGCTATGGCCATGACATGATCTTCGTGGTGGTACGTACCGCAAAGCTAGAAGACAATCAAATCCGCTACGGCACAACGGCGATATTCATGGGTAAGAACTTCATCATCAGCATTCGCCGCGGCGCATCCAACTCATACACCCCTGTGCGAGAGCATTATCATCGCCGCCCTGAGCGTCTGCGCTTAGGTCCGATTTTCGTGCTGCACGCGATTTTGGACTTTATTGTCGATAACTATCTACCGATCACCGACCGCCTGGGTAATTACCTGCGTGAACAGGAACGGAACATTTTTTCATCAGAATTTAGCCGTGACACGCTACGAAGCCTCTATGAATTAAAGTCACAATTGGTTCACATGCGCGCGGTCATTCTGCCTGTACAAGACGTGTGTAATTTCTTTATTAATCACAAAAAAAATGAGCTGATCTCAGCCTTCCCTGCTGCTGCCCAGCCCTATTTTAGAGACGTGAACGACCATCTATTACGCTCGCTAGATGCGGTGAATGGGCTCAACGAGATGCTGTCTGTGGCGATGAACACCTATACCACGATGGTTACCATGGGTCAGAACGATGTCGTTAGAAAGTTGGCCGCATGGGCGGGTATCGCGGCTGTGCCGACCGCCATGGCAGGCATTTATGGCATGAACTTTGAATTCATGCCCGAGCTGACATGGCGTTATGGTTACTTCGCTGTGATTGGGTTGATTTTGGCGATTTGTATGTTTTTATATTATAAATTTCGCAAAGCAGGCTGGCTATAAGCATCAGCACAAAGGGCGTCAAATGCCCTTTTTCTCGGTCAGATATTGCCAATACCGCCTTGGCAGCTGCGCGATATGATGCTTGGGGTTGATGCGCTCCTTGATGGTGACATGGCGAAAATACGCCTGCCACAGCCTTTGATATATCGGCTCGCGATCCGTGTGAATCACGGATGAATCTTCCAAGACCACTTCATCAATCTGCGCAATCTCACGCACGCCTGCCTTTGGCTCCGTATGGTCATAAAAAATCCCATAGCCTCGCACCACATCAAAGATTAACCAGCTCTGATCGGCAAAGCGCTTGGCAAAAAAATCACCCAGCAGCGGCAGCACGTTAAAATCAGGGCTCACCTTAGCCAAATACACGCCTTGGGTGGTATCTTCAAACCTGACGAATGCTTGCATGCGATGACGCTCACGCCCTACTTTTTTGATGGCGACTTGAACCGCCTGCACATCAGGATGAGCGAAATTTTGCATGACTTTCTTATTGGGATTATCCAGCTGATACACCACAACACGAAACAGATGCGTATATATCTTAGCATCTTCTGATAAAAACGCCCACACCACTTCTCGCAGCGGTAGAATCTGCTTAATCTTAATCAGAACGCGGGTCGCCTGCTCTTCATTATTCTTAATCCAAATCTCATTCGCCAAGAAATTGGGCACATGATCAAAAGACGACACGATCGATAGTGGCGACCCCACCAAGCGATGCGCATAAGCATAGAACACCGCCGACAGCCAGCCTTCAAAGCTGCCATCAAAGATCAGCACGGTCTCATCAGGAGATTCCATCAATGATGGTTGGGAATAAGGTGTCAGTTGCATGGTTTGATGAGTTACTCAGAATAACGACAGCTGACCCGTGCGATGCTCGCTGAATTTGGTCTTGGTTTTTCCCATCAAAAGCTCACGGAAATTCTCACGCGTCAGATCATTGAGATAAGGATTAGGCACGGATAACGCCACAAAATAACGCGCTCGGTTCACTGCCGCACCCATCTGTTTAAGATGATCCAACGTCAGTGCGGTGAATTTGCGAGATTTGACGATTTTTTTGGCGGTGCGCACACCGATGCCTGGCACGCGAAGCACCATCTCATAAGGCGCAGTTTGAATATTCACAGGAAAATGCTCACGATGACGGATCGCCCAAGCCAACTTAGGATCGAATTGCAATTCCAAAAAAGGCGAATCCGCATCGACGATCTCATCAGCACGAAACCCATAAAAACGCATGAGCCAATCCGCTTGATATAGGCGATTTTCACGCACCAGTGGCACGGGCGTGCTGATGTCAGGCAGTCGTTTATCAGACAGCATGGGCACATAGCCTGAATAATAGACACGTCTTAGCTCATATTTTTGATAAAAATGACTCGATAAGCGGATGATCTGATGGTCAGTCTCACCCGTCGCACCGATGATAAACTGGGTGGATTGCCCTGCTGGCGTGAATTTAGGAGCGTGCTTGTGGACTTTTTTTGACTCTTTGAATTGCACGATTTGCTCTTGCACCGTTTGCATGGGCGCTTTCATGTCGTCGTGGTTCTTCTCAGGTGCTAAGAGCGCAAGCCCTGATTTGGTCGGGATTTCCATGTTTACCGACAGGCGATCTGCATACAGTCCCGCTTCTTTCATCAGTTCATCGGACGCACCTGGAATGGTCTTTAGATGGATATAGCCTTGAAATCTGTGCTCGGTGCGCAAGGTCTTGGCAACCCGCACAAGACGCTCCATGGTGTAATCCGCATTTTTAAAAATCCCCGAACTCAAAAACAACCCTTCGATGTAATTTCGCCGATAAAACTGCATGGTCAAATCCACCACTTCTTCAACGGTGAAAGCAGCGCGCGGCGTGTCATTGCTGCGTCTAGACGTACAATAAGCACAGTCATAGATGCAGTGGTTGGTGAATAGGATCTTCAACAGCGACACACAGCGACCATCTTCGGTAAAACTGTGGCAAATCCCTGACTTAGAGGCATTGCCAAGCCCGCCTGTGTTCTTGCGGTTGCCGCCACTGGATGAGCAGGAGACATCATACTTGGCAGCATCCGCCAAGATAGAGAGTTTCTCTTCGATACGAGTAGGATTCATCAATTTTCTTAATTTTTTGTAGGTTTTGATAGATACGATGGATATGAAGTTAAATTATTACTATGAAATTTGCCGAACACGTCATTTAATACATCCTGACTACTTCGCTGTATATTGGGATGTTGATGATATTTTTAAATTAAAATTTGTTAAAATTTGTACATTGCTTGGTTTTAAATTTTGATATCAGTCGATAATTCCTACATCACCCCATCCAAAATCATGCACCACCTTACCAAATCCATCATCAATCGGGGCAACCACCGTAATGCGTTTACCACTCATGTCATCAAATGCCAAAGTATAAGCATGAAGCAGTAGCCTTGGTATGCCTGTAAACTCTGCCACCGCACGATTTTGGGCGGTGTCTCCATGAGTCGTATCGCCGACAATCGGGTGAAATAGGTGCGTCATGTGCCGTCTTAGTTGGTGCTTTCGCCCTGTAATTGGGGTAAGTTTCACAAGACTATACCGAGATGTGGCGTATCTATCTGCCGACACAAAAGGCATTTCACACGTTGCCAAATTCTCATAATCGGTTATGGCGAATTCAGGTTCTTTATTAGTTTTGGCGAATTTATCGGCGATTTTATCAAGTTTGACTTTTAACGGATAATCAATCCGCCCACTGCCCAAAAGATAGCCACGCACCACCGCCAGATAGGATTTATCTACCATATGATGTTCAAATTGCCCCGACAATGCCCGTGCCACATCAGACGACTTGGCAAATAATAACACGCCCGATGTCGGGCGGTCTAGCCGATGAACGGGGAAAACGTGTTGCCCAAGCATATCTCGCAAAGTTGTCATCACAAACACCGTCTCATGCTTGTCAAGCCACGAGCGATGAACGAGCATACCAGCAGGTTTGTTTACCGCCACCACGTCATCATCTTGATATAAAATTTGTAGCATTTTGCCATTTCCGATTTATTTAGAATAGACTTCTTTCCAAACCCTGATTTTTGTGGATGTTTAAAAACTTCAACCCCAATACTTATAAGGGTTTATTTTTAGTTTGGAAAGAGATTTAATATTAAAACTTGCAAAATCATAAGGGCGAATGTGATTCGCCCCTACAATCCCAAACCCAACATCACAAATCCACCAAGCGACAAAACAGCTCATCATACGCCATTTTTTCTTGTACGTTTTGCCCGACTGCGACCGCCATGTCATCAAGGCTTGCTAGGAAATTTTCTACCTTGTCAAGGCTAAGATTGTCCGCCCCATTTATCAGCCCTGCCACGTCCATATCACTATGAATGCTATCAAGCCCAAGTCCCACTCGCACCACGTCCATAAGCATAAGCCGTGTCAAAACAGCAAAATCAGCAAAACTCATCACACCCTGCCAGTAGTCGCTCGCACTCACTGCCGACCGCTCGCCATGCCTTAGCGTAAGCCATGTTTTTAGCCATAATGAACGCTTGTCAAACCACACCGCCTTTGGCAACTCTACCGCCTTTAATACCGCCCCGTCG
>NZ_JAAELD010000356.1 GCF_024227015.1 Moraxella sp. | reverse complement strand
GGGTGATACTGCGGTCTTTGTTGACCTTTCTGCGGGCCACTTTGCGAAAATAGTCATGTAAGTTATCCGGAGCGGCTCTCAGACACTGCAAGTTGGCCGCAAAGCGTTCAATGGGGGTTTGCTTGGTGCTGCTGTGTTTTCGTTGATGGTAGATGTTGCTCAGCCAGCCATCAAAGGCTTCATTGAGTTCATTTAACGTTTGGCCTTTAAAGCCGGTTAAAAACTGCCCACGCACGGTTCTAAAAAAGCGTTCGATTTTGCCACGCCCCTGGGGTTGGTAGGGTTTGGAATGAATCAGTGCGATGGCTAATGAGGCGTTGATATACTCCAGGTGTCGGCTGCGGAACGCGGCGCCATTGTCCACGTAAAGCTTGCGGGGCACCCCCCTTTTAGCCAGGGCATTTTCAAAGGCATCCAGATAACAGACCAGGGCTTCTGACAGGTAAAATTCACCGTGGGCAATCAAGCGACTGTGATCATCGATGACGGCAATCAGATAGCTTTTTCGCATCTTACCGTTAACATCGACTTTAGGACCGTGCATCACATCGCTTTGCCATAGGTCGTTGGGCAACTCGGCTTCAAACTTGCGCCGATCCACAGGCCTTTTAACCGGCAGATGCACCAGGTTTTGTTGATGCAAAAATCGATAAACCG
>NZ_JAAELD010000355.1 GCF_024227015.1 Moraxella sp. | reverse complement strand
TGATATGATTTTTATCAACTTAATCAACCCATCGCATAAAATTTAATCACTATATCTAGGTGTATTCTGTTTGATGTAGCACAATATAGCCTAAAAATTTTTAAAATGCTAGCTTGTTTTTTTTGTGATTTTATGAATTAATTTTGGTAAATTTGCGAAAGCTAAATCTGGTAAGGGGTGCCGCCTTTTAAGCGGCTTTGAAATTTTTTTGTGATAAATTTTGTCAAATCTAATGGTTTATCTTTTGATTGCTGGGTAATTTATAAAAAATACGCACCCAAAAGGATGCGTATTTTGTGGTCTATATTAACAATTAGATTACGCGCTTGCCATCAGACTTGCATTGCCACCAGCAGCCGTGGTGTTGTAGCTTTGGCTGATCTCGTGGTATAGACGGGTGATGTCTAAGCCGCCAGTGGCATCGATAATGCGGCGAATCGAACCATCTAGGGCGGCTAGGCGCACTTGCTCATCACTTGGCATCGACTCTAGAGCGATGATGATGTTATGCGAATCTAAGCCTGCTTGTTCGCTCACCACTAGGCTATCCCCGAAGAGATCAGCGCTGGCGGCTAGGATGTGATTTGGCAGGATGTGCGCCGTGATACCGTTAGCTGCTAATACCGCTAATGCTTCTACAGATGCAGCCGCTGTACCGCCATATAGTGCCACAGAATGTGGTGCACGCCATGATAAGGTATTGCGTTCGCCTGTTGGTCCAGGTAGTACGGTATATGCTTCGTTAAGCGAGTTTTTGCGTGCTTGATCAGCGACGGCTTCTAATGAGCGAAGTTCATCCGCTGACAGGTTTAGTGCTTTTGCGGTGCTAAGCACTTGATTAAGCGCGGTCTCATTCACGCGTGCAGGGAAATCAACCTTTGGCGCGTACCAAGTGTCAAGCTTGCTTAGGCGCTGCAAGTAGAATGGGCCACCAGCTTTAGGGCCTGTGCCACTCATGCCATGACCACCAAATGGCTGCACACCAACCACCGCGCCAACGATGTTTCGGTTAATGTATACGTTACCTGCCTCGATGCGGCTCGTGATATTATCAATCGTACCATCGATACGGCTGTGGATGCCGTGCGTCAGCGCAAAGCCTTTTTTGTTGATGTTATCAATCAGATCATTAAGCTCATGCGCAGCGAAGCGAACAACGTGCAGCACAGGGCCGAACACTTCTTTTTTGAGCTGTGATAGGTTCTTAAGTTCGAACATTACTGGCGCGACGAAGGTGCCTTGGGCGTGTGAGCGTACTTTCACCTCATGATAAGGTGCCGTTTGCTTAAGAGTATTGATGTGGTTAAGTAGGTTCTCTTGGGCTTCTGCATCAATCACAGGACCGACATCCGTTGCTAGGTAAGCTGGATTATTCACCATAAGCTCATCCATGGCGCCTTTGATCATCTCGATCATGTGATCAGCGATGTCTTCTTGGATGCATAGAATACGCAGGGCAGAGCAGCGCTGACCAGCTGAGTCAAAGGCAGAGGCCAGTACGTCAGTACATACCTGCTCAGGCAGTGCGGTAGAGTCCACAATCATCGCGTTCATGCCGCCTGTCTCAGCGATCAATACAGGATTGTCAGTACGTGCAGCTAGGATAGTGTTGATGCGCTTGGCGACATCGGTCGAACCTGTAAAGATCACACCGTCAATGCCGCGCCCACATCACCTGCGCCCAAAACAAGTTGAAGCGCGTCCTTTGGTGCGCCAGCTTCATGTAGCCACGTCACTGCCAGATGGGCGATGATGCTTGTTTGTTCGGCGGGCTTGGCAACGACGGTGTTACCCGCGGCCAGTGCTGAAACCACTTCACCCACAAAGATGGCAAGCGGGAAGTTCCATGGACTGATCGCAACGACAGTACCAACTGGGCTGTTTAGGTTTAGACGCTCGGTCTCATCGGCATAATAACGACAAAAATCAACCGCTTCACGAACTTCTGCGATGGCGTTCAATAAGGTTTTACCAGCCTCGCGTACAGCGATCATCATCAGCAGTGCCATGTGCTTGGGTGATTCTAGCGTATCGGCAAAGCGTCGCAAGATATCAGCGCGCGCTTTTGGTGAAGTGCTTTGCCATGAGCTTTGAGCGTTGATGGCGGCACCAATCACATTAGAAATCGCATCAACCTTAATGAATGATACATGACCGACAATATCGCTGTGATCAGCTGGGTTAAGAACGGCGTGCGTTGGGTTATGTAACACAGGGATGCTGGTCAGAGATTTAACACTGCCAAAGTCAATGTTAAGCGCAGCATTCATGTCAGCTTGAAGTGCAGACAATACATGTTCATTAGACAAATCAATGCCATAAGAATTAAGTCGCTCGCCGTAGATGTGGCGTGGCTTAGGCGTCAGTGGGTTGGTAGTAATGTTATTAACATCAATCTCATCTAATGGCGACACAGTCAGTTCATCAATGCTTACCTTCTCATCAACGATGCGGTTAACGAATGATGAGTTAGCACCATTTTCTAGTAGGCGACGCACTAGGTAGGCAAGCAAAGTCTTATGTGTGCCAACTGGCGCATAAATACGCACGCGACGGCCTAGGTTCTTTTCGCCGACAACTTGGTCGTATAGAGTCTCGCCCATGCCGTGCAAGCATTGAAATTCAAAGTCTTTACCTTCGCCCATCTTATAAATGGTGGCAAGGCTTTGGGCGTTGTGTGTGGCGAATTGTGGGAAAATGGCGTCTTGAGCAGCAAGTAGCTTCTGCGCGCACGCAAGATAAGACACGTCGGTGTGAACCTTACGCGTATAGACGGGATAGCCATCCATGCCATCGACTTGTGCCCATTTGATTTCGCTGTCCCAGTAGGCGCCTTTAACCAGACGAATCATTAGTTTTTGGTTGTTACGGCGTGCCAGATCAATCAGATAATCAATCACATAAGGGCAGCGTTTTTGATAGGCTTGCACGACAAAGCCGATGCCATTGAAGCCGGCTAGATCTGGGTCTGACACCAGTTTTTCCATCAGATCAAGCGACAATTCCAAGCGGTTGGCTTCTTCGGCGTCGATGTTTAGACCGATGTTGTATTCTTTGGCCAGAACGAATAGGGCTTTTAGGCGTGGTAGCAGCTCGTTCATCACGCGGTCGTGCTGAGCGCGGAAATAGCGTGGATGAATGGCAGACAGCTTAACCGAGATGCCATTGCCATCATACACGCCGCGACCTTGAGCGTCTTTGCCAATGGCGTGGATGGCGGTCACATAGTCATTATAATAACGGTCAGCATCTGCCTCGGTCATGGCTGCTTCGCCTAGCATGTCAAAGCTGAAACGATAGCCTAATTTCTCGCGCTCTTTGCCATTATCTAGAGCTTCTTGGATGGTCTGACCTGTGACGAATTGCTTGCCCAGCATATGCATGGCAAAAATAACGCCACCACGGTTAAACGATTCGTCGCATTGTTAAATTGCGAGAGTCAAAGCCGAAGCTTTAGACTCTTCGCCGACATCCGAGGCTAGGTCACCTGCCAGTACAAGATCCCAAGCC
>NZ_JAAELD010000354.1 GCF_024227015.1 Moraxella sp. | reverse complement strand
TTCAACGCTGGCAAATTGAAGGGTCTGAGCAGAGTATGTATTTTCTTCAATTCTTCTTGTCAGCAACCAACCGACAACACTGATAATAATTCCAAAACAGACTGAAACACCAAGGCTTCCCCAGATGGCGAGGTCAAGATTAAGATGTTTTAAGCCTTTAAACATCGTGACCAATGAAATGATAAAAGCGACAAGAAATACATAAGCGGGAGCGTATTTTTTTGCATTTTTAAGGGGAGTGTCCGTATCCAAAATCAGCTTACGCGTACTCATCACCAGAAGGAAACTAATGACGCCTCCCACCGCCGGTGATATGACCCAACTTATCACAACGCTCAGGATTTTATGCCAATTGACCGCTTCGGGACCGATGCCCACAATCGCAAAACCGACAATAGCGCCAACAATCGAGTGGCTTGTGGAAACCGGCCAACCTTTGGTAGAGGCAAACATTAACCAGAATCCCGCCGCCAAAAGCGCGGCCAGCATCCCAAAGACCAGGATTTCGGGGTTGTTGATGATGGGGGCGGGATCGATGATCCCTTTGCGAATCGTTTGGGTCACATGCCCTCCCGCCAACACTGCGCCGAGGAATTCAAAAATAATGGCAATTACAATTACTTGTTTGACTGATA
>NZ_JAAELD010000353.1 GCF_024227015.1 Moraxella sp. | reverse complement strand
TTTAATTAAAACTACGCTCCACCACTCGGACAATACACTCTCATCAATTCCACCAATTCACCCATTTTTTCAATCTCATCTTTCATCGCCAAACGATAAGACCGCTCTTTACCAATTTGCTCCACGCTAAGAGCATTGGCGGACAGCATGATTTTTAAGTGATGAGACACCGCAGGGCGAGATAGGTGCAGGTTGTCGGTGAGTTGATTGACGTTCATTTTGCCATTATCAAGTAGAAGTTTTAAAATCAAATGGCGATTTTCGTCCGCCAGCACCGTAAAAATAGGAATACAGTCTTTCATGACGGACATGGCATGGTCGGGGCTTAGGTTGGAATTGGGGTTTGGCTTAGTATTTGATTGAGTCATGGGTGTTGTTTTTTGGTTTAAGGGTTTAAACGCATTATAAAGCGGGCTTAGCAATAATTCAACTTTTGATTTATAATCCAAATACACTCAAGCATACTAAAAGTTTCGTTAAAAACTGCGTAAAAACCAATAGCGCATTAGTTTTATTAAAACCCAAAATTACCTAAAACAATTATTTTTATAACTCTCGATTTGATATAATACGCATTCATAAACTTTTTTAATTTTACGAATTAAGGTACATTCATGAACTTCATCAAAACTCGTGCTGCGGTCGCGTGGGCGCCCAACGAACCCCTAAAAATCGAAGAGCTTGACCTCATGCCACCCCAAAAAGGCGAAGTTTTGGTGCGCATCGTCGCCACAGGCGTCTGCCATACTGATGCTTACACCTTGAGCGGTCAGGACTCTGAAGGCGTATTCCCTTGCGTGCTTGGACATGAAGGCGCGGGGATTGTTGAAGCGGTTGGCGAAGGCGTAACTGATTTTGCTGTGGGCGATCACGTCATTCCTCTATACACCGCCGAATGCCGAGAATGCAAATTCTGCAAATCCAACAAAACCAATCTCTGCTCATCAGTGCGCGCCACACAGGGCAAAGGTCTTATGCCAGATGGCACGGTGAGATTCTTTAAGGATGGTCAGCCCATTTATCACTATATGGGCACATCCACATTCTCAGAATATACGGTCGTCTCTCAATATTCCCTTGCTAAAATCCAAAAAGAAGCACCCCTAGAGGAAGTCTGCCTGCTGGGCTGCGGCGTAACGACAGGCATCGGCGCTGTTACCAAGACCGCCAAAGTCAAACAAGGCGACACAGTGGCTGTGTTCGGTCTTGGTGGTATCGGCTTGGCGGCGATCATCGGCGCGAGAATGGCGGGCGCAAGTCGCATTATTGGCATTGATATTAATGCGGATAAATTCGATAAAGCTTTGGAATTAGGCGCAACTGACTGCATCAATCCCAATAACTTTGACAAGCCAATCCAAGAAGTCATCATTGACATGACAGACGGTGGCGTGGACTTCTCATTCGAGTGCATCGGTAATGTCAATGTCATGCGCTCAGCGCTAGAATGCTGCCACAAAGGCTGGGGCGAGAGCATCATCATCGGTGTTGCGCCTGCAGGCGCTGAGATCAGTACACGACCCTTCCAGTTGGTGACAGGACGCGTATGGCGTGGTTCAGCATTTGGCGGCGTGAAGGGCCGCACTGAGCTGCCTGCGATGATCGATCAGTATATGAAAGGCGAGTTTAAACTAACAGACTTCATCACACACACCATGCCACTTGATGAGATTAACACCGCATTTGATCTGATGCATGAAGGTAAATCAATTCGTTCAGTGATACATTTCTAATTCATCCAAATACCAGCCCTTAGACACTCTAAGGGCTACCCCAATATTTATAGGATAGTCATGGATAAACTCACTCAAATCAACCATTACAAGATGTTCGATGGGCATCATGAGCGTTATCAGCATTTCTCTGACGCTAGCCAATGCACGATGACCTTCGCCATCTATCTACCACCTGCAACTCTTCACGGCAAAAAAGTGCCGGTGCTTTATTGGCTGTCTGGTCTTACCTGCACCGATGAGAATTTCGCCACGAAGGCGCACGCCCAGCAGTTCGCCAGTCAGCATGGTATTGCACTGGTGATGCCTGATACATCGCCTAGAGGTGATGGCGTGGCTGATGATGATGCGTATGATCTGGGGCAAGGCGCGGGGTTCTATGTCAATGCCACCCAAGAACCATGGGCTAAGCACTACCAAATGTATGACTATGTGGTGCATGAGCTGCCAAAGATCATCGAAAGTCATTTTCCCGTGACCAATGAACGTGCCATATTCGGGCACAGCATGGGCGGACATGGCGCACTGCAGATCGCTCTAAAGAACTCACATCGATACAAGAGCGTCTCTGCTTTCGCACCCATCGTCAACCCAAGTGATACCCCATGGGGCAAAAAAGCCTTTAGCGCCTACCTGGGCAGTGATGCGGCAACATGGTCAGAATATGACAGCTTGCAGTTATTGGATAAATGCACCCGCAAAGACCTGCCCATCCTGATCGATCAAGGTCTGGCAGACAGCTTCTACCCTGAGCAACTACAGCCTGAGAAATTCACCCAAAAAGCCAACGAGCTTGGCTTTGATGCAACGCTTCATCTGCGCAGTGGATATGATCATAGCTACTATTTCATTGCAAGCTTCATTCGTGAACACATCGAATTCCACGCCAAGACTCTAAAGGGATAATCCTTGTGTAATATAAAGACCACCGATTTGGTGGTCTTTATATTGTATCGCTATACTAAGAAGCAATCGATTGTTAGACACCCTGACAATCCTGCAGCACTTCTTTGATCTCATCTAATTTTAGATATCTAGCTCCTCGATAGATCTCTTTTCCCGATAAGAACACCAACACAGCAGGCGCGGTCAGCACATGGAAACGCCCTGCAATATTTGGCACATCCGCAATGTTCGCCTGAATGAATTGCACATCATCAAAATCCGCCTCCATACCTTGCACCCGCTCCAAGAACACCCTGCACACGCCACAGTTGGGTGCTTGCACGTACAGCAGAACAATTCTATGCTCTGTGATGGTTTGCTCTATCTGACCCAAATGCTCTACAATTCTCATCGCTTATTCCATCTGATTAATTCTGTATAAAATAAAAAACCGCCCATCAAGGCGGTTCGTTATCCAATTTAGATTTTACAAGCACCGCCTGCGCAGTCATCCTCAGCACTATCCGCATCAAAACCACCTTCAACGGTGACATCAGCGAAGTCGCCAAGCATGGCATCCAAGTCCAGATTATCGATGTCCAGACCATCAAAGGATGCGTTATTTGTATCTGTTGTATTAAGATTGGGATTGCTCATGGTCTGCTCCGCGTTAGTGATGGTTAATGCCATCTTTATGCTGCCTGTCTTGATATTTTCAAGTCCACAAGATTAAATATCCAAAGGTTGCCACTGCTTGCCCTTTAAAGGCGGCAGGTAGGCAAGTCCTTTTTGTTGGTATGCCCACAGCTGGCTTGGAATTTTGTAGATGTGGTTGCACTCTGGATCGATGGCGATGTTGATCTTATCGTATTCGCCTGTTTTCATTAATGTGGCAAAATTAGGATTGATCATAACTGCCTTACCAACCGCGATGAATTCAGCCCACCCTGTCGCATATGCGTGATTCACGTCATCAGCGGACAGCAGACAGCCCACCCCAATCAGCGGCAGACATCCAGCGATGCGCTCGTGAATGAGCGACATTCTGGTAAGATTCGTGTCTGCACCACGGCGAGCTTTCTTATAAAAATCCCATAACGAGACATGCAGATACTGCAATGGCTGCTGAACCAAATAATCAATCAAATCAAAACAGTCCGCCATCGTCAGTCCTTGCTCGCCCGCCTCTTCAGGGGAGAATCGATAACCGACAATAAAGTCAGACTTGTCATGCTTGGCTCTCACCTCATTTACTGTCTGTATGACAGCATCCACGAAGCGCAGGCGATTCTCAAGGCTGCCACCCCACTCATCATTACGCTGATTCGACTGAGGCGAGAAGAACTGCTGGATAAGATAATTATTCGCGCCGTGAATCTCGACACCATCAAAGCCCGCTCGTATCGCAAGATCGGTCGCCACACCAAAGCCGTTAATAACAGCGTGTATCTCATCCACCGTCATCGCACGAGCGATCTGCTTGCCATTATCCATGGCAGACGGCGCAATCACTTCGCCAAATTCAGCTAAAGACTGATAGCCGCCATGATGAATCTGCAAGATTGCTTTCGCGCCACCCTTCTTAATGATGTCTGCAATCTGAGTCAAACTTTGCAAATGCTGCTCATCATAAGCGCACGGCTGACCAACGAACGCTTTGCCAGTTGGATGAACTAGGGTCGC
>NZ_JAAELD010000352.1 GCF_024227015.1 Moraxella sp. | reverse complement strand
TACTCAGGCATGAAATTTGGTATGTTTTTTATTGGTGAATATGTCAATGTCGTGGTGATTAGTGCCTTGATGACGTGTTTGTTTTTTGGGGGCTGGCTTGCCCCGTTTAACCTAGATTTGCCCTTTGTTCCGCCTGTGTTTTGGTTTTTGATTAAGACCTTGTTTTTTATGACCTTATTTGTGCTGGCTCGTGGCTCGCTCATGCGTCCACGTTATGACCAAGTGATGAATTTTGGTTGGAAAGTGTGTCTGCCTGTAACCTTGCTAAACCTATTGGCGACTGCTTTTGTGATTTTGATGGTGAATTAAATGTTTGCAACTTTGAAGAATACGGCGGTGGGCATATTTACCATAGTACGCTCTATGTGGATGGTAAATTCTCATGCCTTGCGTCCACGAGACACGATTTTGTACCCCGAACAGCCTGTGCCTGTACCGCCCCGTTTTCGTGGGCGAATTGTACTGACAAGAGACCCTGACGGCGATGAACGCTGTGTGGCGTGCAACCTATGTGCGGTGGCGTGTCCTGTGGGCTGTATTAGCCTACAAAAGGCGGAGCGTGAAGACGGTCGCTGGTATCCTGAATTTTTTCGTATCAATTTTAGCCGTTGCGTGTTTTGTGGCATGTGCGAAGAAGCCTGTCCGACTACTGCCATTCAGCTGACCCCTGATTTTGAATTGGGTGAATACAACCGCCAAAATCTCGTCTATGAAAAAGAGCATTTGCTGATTAGTGGCGTGGGCAAATACCCAGAGTATAACTATTATAGAGTAACAGGCATGGCAACGGACGATAAGCCCAAAGGGTCGCACGAGCGTGAAGCAGAGCCTGTCAATGTACGGAGTTTGTTGCCATGATTGATGTGTTAAAGGCGTTTTTGGCAAATGGCGATGCGGTGGGCTTTTATGCCTTGTCGCTGGTGGCGATTTGGGCAAGCCTAAGGGTGGTTACGCACGCCAATCCCGTCCATGCCATTTTGTCTATGATAGTCAGCTTACTTGCGGTGGCAGGGATTTTCTTTATCATCGGAGCTCCGTTTGCAGGCGTGCTTGAAATGATTGTCTATGCTGGGGCGATTTTGGTCTTGTTTGTGTTTGTCATTATGATGTTGAATCTCGGCACGGACACGCGTGAGGAGAAGACGTGGTTGACCGCCAATGCGTGGGCAACCCCGTTTTGTATGACGCTCATCATCGGTGGCGTGCTTGTTGGGTTTTTGACCGCAGGGGACAGCACCATGTTACAAGATAACACCATTGGCGTAAAGGACGTGGGCATTAGCCTATTTACCCAATATGTTTTGCTCGTGGAAGTGGCAGGATTTTTACTTTTGGGGGCGTTGGTGGCGGCGTATCATTTGGGTAAAAAAGCCCTAGATGATGAAAACGTGAGTCATTATCAAGATGACCCAAACAATGATGCACCAAACCGCCAGCCCGATGCACCTGTATTTAGCCAACAACAAGGGGGTAAATCATGAGTTCTTTACAAACGGCAATCCAAACGGCAGAGCTTGCCAGTCTTGGTGTGCCTGCTCACCATGCCTTGATTGTCTCGGCGATACTCTTTGTCATTGGCTTGGTTGGGGTTATGGCAAGACGCAATGTGTTGTTTATGCTCATGAGCTTAGAGATTATGATGAACTCAGCCGCCCTTGCCTTTGTGGTGGGGGGTAATATGTGGGGCAAGGCAGACGGGCAGATTATGTTTATTTTTGTCTTGACACTAGCGGCAGCAGAAGCGGCGATAGGGCTTGCCATACTCTTGCAGTTTTATCATCGCTTTAGAAGCCTTGATGTCAATCATGCCAGTAAGTTAAAGGGGTAGGGCGGTATGAATTTGTTAGCATTGACCTTTATTTTCCCCTTGATTGGCTTTTTGATATTAGCCACAGGGCGAGATAGAATTTCAGAAAAACTTGCCACAGTTATCGGCGTGGGGGTCATGGGTTTATCCGCCTTGACCACGGCAGTTGTGGGTATGGATTATCTGGCGAACAGCAGTGATAAAACGGTGTTTACGACACTGTGGACGTGGCTGTCGGTGGGCGGTTTTGCCCCAAAATTTGGCTTGGCGTTGGACGGTTTGTCCTTGACCATGACCGCCATTATCACAGGCGTGGGCTTTTTGATTCATCTGTTTGCCAGTTGGTACATGAAAGGCGAGACAGGATTTGCCCGTTTTTTTAGTTATCTAAATCTGTTTGTGGCAAGTATGTTATTGCTTGTACAAGCGGATAACTTACTCTTACTGTATCTGGGCTGGGAAGGCGTGGGCATTTGCTCATACCTGCTTATCGGTTTTTATTTTGATAACCGAGCCAATGGACGAGCGGCAATCAAGGCATTTACCGTAACTCGTGTGGGCGATGTGTTTTTGGCGATTGGGCTGTTTTTGTTGTATCAACAATTTGGCACGCTAGACATTCATACTGTCATCGCCAAAGCCCCTGAGCTGTTTACTGTCAATAACCCTACCATGGTGCTCACCGCTCTCATGCTTATCGGTGGGGCGTTTGGTAAATCGGCTCAAATTCCACTCCATACTTGGCTTGCCGATGCCATGGCGGGCCCCACGCCTGTGTCGGCTCTCATTCACGCCGCTACCATGGTAACGGCAGGGGTGTATCTGATTGCCCGCATGCACCCTGTCTTTATGCTGACCCCTGACGTGCTACTGTATGTGGTCGGTGGCGTAGGGGCGTTGTCTATGCTGGTGGCGGGATTTTGTGCGTTGGCACAGACCGACATTAAGCGTGTGCTTGCCTACTCTACCATGAGCCAGCTTGGTTATATGTTCATCGCTTTGGGCGTGGGGGCGTGGCAAGTGGCGATTTTTCACTTGATGACGCACGCATTTTTTAAAGCGTTGTTATTCCTAGCCAGTGGGGCGGTGATTATCTCAACGCATCATGAGCAAAATATCTTTAAGATGGGCGGTCTGCGTAAAAAAATCCCCCTTGTGTTTTGGTCGTTTGTCGTTGGTGGTGGGGCGTTGGTCGCTTTGCCCTTTGTTACGGTCGGCTTTTATTCCAAAGAAGCGATTTTGTGGGAGACTTATGCCACAGGGCACATGAGCCTATTTTGGGCAGGCGTGTTTGGGGCGTTTTTAACGTCAATTTATACCTTCCGTTTGATTTATTTGGTGTTCTTTGGGCAAGAAAAAACGCATGGCGAGAAGCTATCTGGTATCAGCTATGCCCTGCCTTTGGTGGTGCTACTGCTGCTATCCACAGGGCTTGGGGCACTCATTCATCCGCCTTTGGCAAATGTCTTGCCAGCGAGCGTTGGTAGCACCCTAACAGACGGCAAGCACACTGCCGAGATTATCGCTGTGGGCGTAACCGCTCTAGGCTTGGCGGCAGCTTACTTTTTGTATGTGCTTGACAAGGGTAAGATTTTGACAAAATGGACAAATTCTGCCTTTGGTGGGGCGTTTGCTTATTGGTGCTATCATGGGCTTGGATTTGACGCTCTTTATGATATTGTGTTTGTTAAGCCGTTTTTGGCGATTTGCAAGCTGTTAAAGGGCGACCCTATGGATAAGCTTTGGAACATTTTGCCAGCATTGGCAAGCGTGGGCAATAAGCTTACGACCAAAACTCAAACAGGGCGATTGGGCTCTCATGCGGTAAGTTTCGGCTTGGGTTTGGCAGTTGTGCTACTTTTGGCAATAATGATGGTGGTATAAGATGATGGAACAAAATTGGCTTTTGCCGACATTGATTGCCATTCCTTTTGTGGCGGGATTTTTGTGTTGGCTGATTGAAAAAGTAAATGACAAATTGCCACGTTGGATAGCGTTATTTGCCATGCTTGCCACCTTTGGGGTGAGTTTGGTACTGTGGCAACAGGGCGACTTTGGCAGTCTTATCGTAACAAATGATGCAGCCGAGGACGGCGCATTACCATGGGCGGCTGAGTTTATTGTGCCGTGGATTGAGTCTTTGGGCATTAACTTTCATCTGGCGATGGATGGTTTGTCGCTGCTCATGATTGCTTTGACGGCATTTTTGGGTGTTATGGCGGTCGGCTGTTCGTGGGGCGAGATTACCCGCCGAGTGGGATTTTTTCATCTTAACCTATTATGGTCATTGGGCGGTGTCATCGGTGTCTTTTTGGCGATTGATTTGTTCCTTTTCTTTTTCTTTTGGGAACTCATGCTATTGCCGATTTACTTTTTGATTGCCTTGTGGGGACATAACGCCACAGGCGGCAAAACCAAAGAATATGCCGCCACGAAGTTTTTCATTTATACCCAAGCATCTGGGCTGATTATGCTCATCGGCATCTTGATGCTGGTCATCATTCATTTTAGTCAAACAGGCGTGCTAAGTTTTGCTTATCATGATTTGTTGGGACTGGATTTGGGCAAATGGGAATATGCCATCATGCTGTGCTTTTTTATCGGCTTTGCAGTCAAATTGCCCGTATTTCCGTTACATGGCTGGCTGCCTGATGCCCACGCCCAAGCCCCAACAGCAGGTTCGGTGGACTTGGCGGGGATTTTGATTAAGACGGCGGCGTTTGGTTTGCTGCGTTTTGTGTTGCCGTTATTTCCTACCGCGTCTGCTGAATTTGCCCCTGTGGCGATAATTTTGGGGGCGATTGGGATTTTTTATGGGGCGTTTTTGGCATTTGCCCAAACCGACATCAAACGTCTGCTTGCTTATACCAGCATCTCACACATGGGTTTTGTGCTGCTTGCCATTTATGCAGGTAATATCATCTCGCTACAAGGCTTAATGGTGCAAATGATCGCTCATGGTTTATCTAGTGCGGCACTGTTCATCATGGCAGGTCAGCTGTATGAGCGTCTGCATACGCGCGATCTGAACTTGATGGGTGGTATGTGGGGTCAATTTCGCTATTTTGCACCGCTGCTTATGTTCTTCTGTGCGGCACTGCTCGGCATCCCTGGTACGGGCAACTTTATCGGTGAGATTTTGATTTTGATTGGTTCGTTTGATAAGTATCCTGTGATTGTGGTGCTTGCGACGATTAGCCTTGTACTTGGCGGATTGTATTCGTTGATTTTGATTTATAAGGCGCTTTTTGGGGATAATACCGCACCAAAATTAGCCAAAGAAAACGGTGGTCGCCTAAGAGATCTGGGCAAGCGCGAGTTATCACTTCTGAGTGTGCTTGCTATTGGGCTGGTCTGGCTTGGTCTGTATCCTCAGCCTGTGCTAAACACCTCTGATTCTGCGATGAGCTGGATTGCTAAGGCGTATGCTGATGAACTGCCTACCAAGCATCACACGCCGCATGGCATCGCTGATCATGTGCATGGACATCACCACCACGGACACCACTATCATCATGGGCATGCTCATCATGAACATAATCACGATGAGCACGATCATAGCAAGCATGGCAATTAAGGAGAAAATTTCATGAATCATCTAATCGAATCCTTAATGTCTGTTGCGCCGATGGTGATCGTTGCGCTGACAGCAGTGATCGTCATGCTTGCCATCGCAATCAAGCGTTCGCATTTTTGGTCGGCGACCTTAACGGTAATCGGACTAAATGCCGCACTCATCACGCTAATCGCGCAAGCATTTGGGGTGTTGCCAAGTGGCGCGCCGAATATGCTGTTTGTAGTGGATGGCTTTGCTGTATTTAACATTGCGATTATTCTAATTGCATCTTTGGCTTGCTGTACTTTGGCTTATGGGTACTTCCAGACGCTAACTGATAATAAAGATGAGCTGTATCTGCTCATGCTTATTAGCACGCTTGGGGCGATGTTGATGGCGTGTGCGACGCATTTGGCATCGTTCTTTATGGCGCTAGAACTACTATCCGTGCCGATGTATGGCATGCTGGCTTATGCGTTCATGCGTTCGCGTTCGTTGGAGTCCGGTCTTAAGTATCTGGTCTTGTCCGCCACAGCGTCCGCCACCCTACTTATGGGCATGGCATTTATCTTTGCTGATACTGGCGTATTGGGCTTCAAAGAGCTTGGACTGGCGCTTGTACATGGTCAGGCGAGCATGTGGTTTGCACTTGGTGCGATCATGATGGTGGTCGCGATTGCCTTTAAGCTGTCAGCGGCACCATTTCATTCATGGGTGTCTGACGTCTATGAGGGTGCGCCTGCACCTGTGGCGGCATTCTTGGCGAGCGTAAGTAAGGTTGCCATGATGGCATTGGCGATCCGCTTCTTGACGACCACCATGATTACAGAACTCAATGCATTCTATGGGGTACTGATATTAATCATCGCCGCATCGATCTTGCTGGGTAACTTGCTTGCCATTCGCCAAACGAACCTTAAGCGACTGCTTGCCTATTCTTCAGTGGCGCACATTGGTTATGCCTTGGTTGCACTGCTGAGTGTTGGTGCGGGTAGTGCTGGCGTGATTAGCATGTACATGGCGGTGTATGCATTGACTTCTATCGGCGCCTTTGGTGTGATTACCCTAATGTCGAGTCCTTATAAAGAGCGTGGACGTACGTCTATCTCAGGCGAGGCGGATGATCTAAGGTTCTATCAAGGACTGTTCTGGCGCAGACCTGTCTTGACGGCTGTCTTGACCATGATGTTGCTGTCATTGGCGGGCATTCCATTGACCGCAGGCTTTATGACGAAGTTCATGGTCATCTTCTCATCAGTGCAAGGCATGCGCTTTTGGGCGGCATTATTTGTGATCTTGGGTAGTGCGATTGGCTTGTCTTATTATCTGCGCGTACTGACCCAGCTGTATCAAAGACCTAAAGCGCATCTAGAATTTGACGCGCATCACGAATGGGGTATCAAGGCAGGCGGCATCATGCTGCTCGTCGTTACAGCGCTCATCATCTTCTTTGGTATTTTGCCAAATGGCTTGATGAATTTGGCAGGACTTGCGATCATTCAATAAGATGAGTCATTGATCGATGTATGAAACAAGTGTCCAGTTGGGCACTTGTTTTTTTATATAAAGTTGTTACAATTAAAATCAAATTTAAGACAACCAAATCAATCATAAAGAGAATAACAATGTCCGATCTAAACGCCACGCCCATCAAAGTGCTCTCTAAGACCGTCTGGTCGCCCACGCTATTTAGCTTCACCACCACACGCCCGGACGGATTTCGTTTCGATGCGGGGCAGTTTGTGCGTTTGGGTGTGGCTCCTGATGAATTGATGGTGAACGCCGATCAGCCCAAGCCTGCCATCAGCGCCAAGATTTTTCGTGCTTATTCGGTGGTGTCATCACCTTATGATGAGCATTTAGAATTTTTCTCTGTGGTCGTGCCCGATGGTGCGTTCACCAGTCAATTACAGCACTTGCAAGTTGGCGATACGCTATATTTGAACCCTGAGCCTTTTGGTTTTTTGACTCTTGCCCGCTATCAAGAGCCCGCCCCAAAAGATCTATGGCTGCTCGCCACAGGTACAGGGCTGGCGCCTTTTTTATCGATGCTGGGTGATCTTGACACTTGGCAGAAGTATGACGATATCGTGCTAGCGTACAGCGCCCGAACACAGGCAGAGCTGGCTTATATAGATAAGATTCAAGAGCTTCAGGCAGGCTTTGGCGAGCTTGTGGAGAATGCAGCGCGTTTTCATTTTATTCCCATCGTGACGCGCGAAGAGGTGACGGGCTGTCAGCATGACAGACTGCCTACGCTGATCGCTAATGGTAAGTTAGAAAATCATGCTACCATATCGCTAAACCCGGAGACTTCACATGTGATGCTCTGCGGTAATCCGCAGATGGTGGATGACACTAAGGAAGCCTTAAAAGCCAAAGGCTTAACCATGAACCGCCGCGGGGTGGGTAATATTGCGGTGGAGAATTATTGGTAAGCATTAAAAGACGCTAAAAAGGAAAATTTATGAAAGCTCTATTGGTTGTGGACGTTCAAAATGGTTTTGTCGGTGGTAATCTTGCGGTGGCAAATAGTCATACGATTATCCCCACGATTAATCGCTTGATTGCTCATTTTGATACTGTGATTTTGACCCAAGATTATCACCCTGCCGACCACATTTCATTTTACCAAAATCATGACGGCAAAGCCCCATTTGACAAGATAGAGCTACCCTATGGCACGCAGGTTCTGTGGAATGCCCACTGTGTACAAGGCACGAGCGACGCTGATTTTCATGCTGACTTACAAGCCGATAAAGCCGAGCTGATTATCCGCAAAGGCTATCATCGCCACATAGACAGCTATTCAGCATTTATGGAAGCCGATAGGGCGACCAAAACGGGGCTAGCGGGCTATCTTCACGAGCGGGGCATAGAAAGCGTGTATGTGGTGGGCATTGCCACTGATTTTTGTGTGGCGTGGACGGCGATAGATGCGGTAGAGTTTGGGTTTGATTGCACGGTCATCACGGACGCAACCGCCCCGATAGACATTAACGGCTCGCTGGATAAGGCAATGGCGGATATGACGGCGGTTGGAGTGAAATTTGTCAATTCAAAAGATATTTTAAATCAATGACTTGTAAAATTTTTAAAATTTTTAGCAAAAAATACTTGCCAAATTTTAAAAGTCGTATATAATACGCCCATCAAGACGACATCGACAGATGGTCTAGATAGATAACTTGGGGACGTGGCGGAATTGGTAGACGCACTGG
>NZ_JAAELD010000351.1 GCF_024227015.1 Moraxella sp. | reverse complement strand
ATAAGTGATTGATTATATTTGATTTTATGATGGATTTATTAAGATTTTGAATAAATGCTTTGCTTGATAAATTGATACAGACAAATCTTAACACAAACTAATTGGAATCATGTATAATACCAAAAATTTACAAATTAGTAACACAGCTGTCTTATTTGTTGTGCGTTATTATTAAGGATTTGGTGGATTTCCCTAATCTATCACAAAGGAGTGTATCCAAGGAATTCTTGTCTGGATGACAAGTGTCTAATGTGGATGTGCAAAACACGAGGTTTTTATGTTTAAGTTGATTTTTAAACGTGCGCTTGAAGCGATCCCCACCATGCTATTTCTGATTACGATCTCGTTTTTTATGATGAGATTGGCGCCGGGCAGTCCTTTTACGGGCGAACGCAACCTACCCCCTGCGGTTTTGGCGAACATCGAAGCCAAATATAATCTTAACGATCCCATGTGGCTACAGTATGTTAATTACCTAAAGCAGCTGGCTCAAGGCGATTTTGGCCCATCTTTTAAGTATAAAGATCACACCATCAATTCGCTGCTTGCTGACTCTTTGCCGGTGTCTATTGAGATTGGTCTGTATGCGTTTATTATTGCGCTGTTGGTTGGTGTGACGCTTGGGGTGATTGCCGCCTTGAAACAGAACAGTTTTTTAGATTATTCGCTCATGACGGTGGCGATGACTGGTGTTGTGATGCCAAGCTTTGTGAAGGCGCCACTACTGGTGTTAATCTTTGCGGTAACCTTAAAATGGCTACCCGCAGGTGGCTGGAATGATGGCGCATTAAAATACCTCATCCTACCTGTTGGCACACTCGCTCTCTCGTATGCCTCCAGCATCGCTCGTGTGACGCGTGGCTCGATGATTGAGGTGATGAACAGTTCATTCATCCGCACCGCACGCGCCAAAGGATTGCCAACATCGCACATCGTATTCAAGCATGCACTTCGTCCTGCGATGCTGCCAGTCATTTCATTCCTTGGTCCTGCATTTGTAGGTATCATCACAGGCTCGATCGTGATTGAGACGATTTTTGGCTTGCCGGGGATTGGTCGGTTGTTTGTGGAGGGTGCATTGAACCGCGATTATAGTTTGGTGCTGAGTTTGACGATTTTGGTGGGTGTACTGACGATTGTGTTTAATGCGATCGTGGATATCTTGTACACCGTGATTGACCCAAAAATCAAGTACTAATAAGGATTGTTTTATGTCTGTAACTACAAACACAATACAAACTGCACCAACTGATATCAAGGGTCGCAGCCTTTGGCAGGACGCGTGGCGACGTTTTCGCCGTAATAAGGCGGCGATTGCCAGTATTATCATCTTGGCATTGATTGCTATTTTTGTGACAATTGCGCCGATGCTGATGCCATTTGGCTATGCTGATACGGACTGGGCGAACATGCAGTCAGCACCATCTATGGCGACAGGACATTACTTTGGCACGGACACATTGGGTCGTGACTTGCTTGTGCGTGTTGCGATTGGCGGTCGCATCTCGTTGATGGTGGGTATCGCAGGAGCCTTTGTCGCGGTGCTGATCGGTACGGTTTATGGTGCCATCTCTGGCTATGCAGGCGGTAAAGTTGATATGCTCATGATGCGCTTTTTGGAAGTATTAAGTGCATTCCCATTCATGTTTTTCGTGATTCTTTTGGTGACATTATTTGGTCGTAATATCTTTTTGATTTTTGTGGCGATTGGATTGGTGTCGTGGCTTGATGTGGCGCGTATGGTGCGCGGTCAAACGCTAAGCCTAAAAAACAAAGAGTTCATCGAAGCGGCGCATGTGACGGGCGTGTCAAACTGGAAAATCATCACTCGTCACATCGTCCCAAATGTGCTTGGTGTGGTTGTGGTCTATGCTTCTTTGGTTGTGCCGGGCATGATTTTGTTTGAGTCATTCTTAAGCTTTTTAGGTCTGGGTGTACAAGAGCCGATGACCAGCTGGGGTGCGCTACTTCAAGAAGGTGCGCAAAACATGCAGGTAGCACCTTGGCAGCTGCTGATTCCATCGGTGTTTTTGGTAGTTACTTTGTTTTGTTTTAACTTCATCGGCGATGGTCTGCGCGATGCATTGGATCCAAAGGATAAATAGGACATAACGATGACATTATTAGAAGTTAAGAATCTGGATGTTTATTTAAAAACAGACGAAGAGCTTGTGCATGCGGTCAAATCATCATCGTTCTCGGTTGAGCGAGGGCGAACGCTTGCCATCGTGGGCGAGTCGGGCTCTGGCAAATCAGTCACGTCGATGGCGATCATGAAGCTGCTGCCAAAGAATATCGTAAAATATGGCGATGATTCATTGATTGTCTTTGAGGGTCAAGAGATCCTGTCATTATCAGATCAGCAGATGCGCACGATTCGTGGTAAGCGTATTGGCATGATTTTCCAAGAGCCGATGACATCGCTAAATCCATACATGAAAATCGGGCAGCAAGTCGCTGAAGCGATCAGCATTCATAATCCAAGCATCAGCAAGTCTCAAGCAGCCCAAATGGCGCTAGAGACACTACAGCGCGTCAAAATCCCGAATGCAGATAAAAAAATGAACAGCTATCCGCATGAGTTCTCGGGCGGTCAGTTGCAGCGCATCATGATTGCGATGGCGATCATTAATAAGCCTGATCTGTTGATCGCAGATGAGCCGACCACAGCTCTGGATGTAACCACGCAGGCAGAGATCTTGGATCTGATGCGTGAGCTACAGCGGGACATGGGCATGGCGATTATTCTCATCTCTCACGATCTACGACTAGTTAAGCGATACAGCGATGACGTGTGCGTCATGCAGTATGGTGCGATTATCGAGCGTGGTAAAACTGAAGAGGTCTTTAATAATCCGCAGCATCCTTATACTGTGGAGCTGCTTACGCCGATTCCTGAAAGCCTAAAACAATCGCCAGGCAAGGATGTGCCTAATCTCATTACAGCTGATGATGTTGAGGTTGATTACGTGATTAAGCGCAGCTTTTTTGGTAAGCCAACCCAAGTGTTTAATGCGGTGAAGGGCATCTCGCTTAACCTAAAAGTGGGCGAGACTTTGGGCATTGTGGGTGAGTCAGGCTCAGGCAAATCAACACTGGGTCGTGCCATCATGCAAATCATTGAGTCGCGTGGTAAGATCAGCTTTGATGGTAAAGAGATTAATCAGATGGGCGATGCCGAGCGCAAGCCGCTCAAAAAAGACATGCAAATGGTGTTTCAAGACCCATTCAATTCACTGTCGCCACGTCTGACTGTGGGCGAGATCATCGGTGAGGGTCTGACGGTGCATTATCCGCACATGAGTAAGGATGAGCGTCGCCAGCGTGTCATGCAGATGCTAAAAGAGGTAAATCTGTCACCGAACATGATTAATCGTTATCCGCATGAGTTCTCTGGCGGGCAGCGTCAGCGTATCGCGATTGCGCGAGCGATCATTCTTGAACCGAAGTTTGTGCTCTTAGATGAGCCAACTTCTGCGCTTGACCGTTCAACTCAGATTACTGTTGTTGAACTATTAAATGATTTGCAGCGTAAATATGGGCTAAGCTACATATTTATCAGCCATGATCTGTCTGTGGTCAAGGCATTATCCGACCGGGTTATTGTCATGAGTCATGGCGAGGTGGTTGAGATGGGCACGGCAGAGCAGATATTTAACGCGCCAAAAGAAGACTATACGCGTGTGTTGGTACAGGCTTCGAACTTATCGTGATGTGCTAGTGATATGCGCAAGATGCTTAGCGTATTGACAATCACAATAATGGAAATAAAAATAAAGGCGACAATGATCGCCTTTATTTTTTGTGTTTAACTAGCTGATTGAATTAAGCTTTAGCTGCCCGATCCAGTGACGACTAAACTGATGAGCGATACGTCCAGATCGACCACCGCGCGTGCTTGCCCATTTTAGTGCTTCTTGGCGTGCTGTATCATCCATGCTGATGTTTTCTTTATTGAGATAGCCTGCCACGATATCAAGGTACAGCTCTTGATTCATCGGATAAAATGACAACCACAGACCAAAGCGATCTGATAATGATACGGTCTCATCGATGGTCTCGTAAGGATTCACTTCATCTGTCTGACCGTTGTAGATATTCACATTGTCCTTCATCATTTGCGGCAGCAGGTGGCGACGGTTGCTGGTGGCATAGACGAGTAGGCGATCTTGCTCGCTGTCGAGCGCACCATCAAGCACGCTCTTTAGGGTGCGATAATTCTCATCTTGGGCATTGAATGCCAAATCATCACAGTACACGATATAGCGGTTAGTGTTGCCCTGTGATTGTGAAGCTTTAATGGCGGTGCGAATTTTGTCAAGATGTAATAGATCGTCACGTGCCACCTCGATGATGCGTAGCCCTTGGGTGTGGTAGTGCTTTAGCAGGGCGCGAATGAGTGATGATTTGCCCGCGCCTCGTGAACCTGTCATGAGTACGTGGTTTGCGGGCAGTCCTGATAGGAATTGGCGTGTGTTGGCGATGAGTTTTTGTTTTTGGGTGTCGATACCAAGCAAGTCGTCAAGATCTTGATGGAATGACACGTCCAGCGGACTTAATTGCCCAGATTCGCCGCCCGCCCAGCGATAAGCCAGTACATCGGGGTTAATGTGTATCTCTCTGGTGGTGCGCTCTCTTAGAAACTGAGTTAGCAATTCGGTTAATTCGTCAGATAAGGTGAGTGTGTTTGTCATGATGGTAGCCATAATAAAATACCCCAAAGTGGGGTATTGTTAATTATAATTCGCGCGTAGCGAAGGTGTCGCATTGTTTGATGTCGCCAGTCTCAAAACCGCGGTAGAACCAGCGCTGACGCTGAGCACTCGTACCGTGCGTGAAGCTATCAGGGACGGTATGACCGTGCGATTTGTGCTGTAGATAGTCATCACCGATCTTCTCAGCGGCATCTAATGCCTCTTCGATGTCGCCTTTTTCTAGGAATTGAGTGCGTTCGTGGTTGTGTCTTGCCCACAGACCGGCAAAGCAGTCCGCTTGTAGCTCTTGGCGAACGGATAGGTTGTTGGCAGCGGCTTCACTGGCATTGGCTTGAGCGCGGCGCACTTCATTTGAGATGCCTAGCAGAGTCTGAACATGGTGACCAACTTCATGCGCGATCACATAAGCCTGTGCGAAGTCTGCGGCTTGATCTTGACGGGTCAGCTCGCTACTATTTTTCTCGCCAGAGATGCCCATCTGTGTGCGCATCGCCTTAAAGAAACTGGTGTCAAGATAGACTTTTTGGTCAGCAGGGCAGTAGAATGGACCGCTTGCCGATGTCGCTGAACCACAAGCTGACTGCACCGCACCGCTGAACATGACAAGCTTAGGCGCCTGATAAGTACCACCTAGCTGCGCGAAAATTGGCGTCCAGATATCTTCGGTGTCTGCCAATACTGTCGCCACAAACTCTCGAGTCTCGGCTTGATCAGCGGTCTCTTGGGCGGGGGCTTGGGCACTTTGACTGTTTTGGGTGATCTGTTCGGTGACGCCAAGGGTAGTCTCAGGACTGATGCCAAAAACCTTCCACACGATAAGTGCCAAGATTAAGCTAAAAATACTAACACCGCCCACTTTGCGCGCGCCACCGCCACGGCGATCCTCGATGTTGTTACTTTGCCTGCGGCCTTTCCACTGCATGATTTACTCTCTATAATTAAAAGTCAGAAAATGTACTTATTATAACGGTTTTTAAGTCCATTTTGGCAAAGAAAATGTAAAAGGTGTGTGATTTTGTAGGTGGCTTGTGATTTATCTCATTGGGCGTTTGTGTTATGATAAGTTAATTTAAATTAAAGGTGATGACAATGAGTGAATTGATTAATAATGATGCATTGCTTGACTGTGTGATCGTAGAGCATAACCCTAAGAACCTACCGATCAGTCATGCTGTGATTTGGCTGCATGGGCTTGGCGCGAGCGGGCATGATTTTGAGCCTATTGTGCCTGAACTTGGGTTGGGAGATTTGGCGGTGCGCTTTGTGTTTCCACACGCACCTAGAATTCCTGTCACGGTCAATGGCGGCTATGTCATGCCTGCGTGGTATGATATTCTTGAGATGAGCCTAGATAGAAAGGTGGATGTGACACAGATCCAAACATCGGCGCGCGCCATCGAGAAGCTCATCGAGCGTGAGATCGCATCAGGTGTGCCAAGTCAGAACATCATCATCGCAGGATTCTCTCAAGGTGGTGCGGTGGCGTACCATACTGTGCTTACGACCAAGTATAAGCTTGGCGGTCTATTGGCATTATCGACGTATTTTGCCACCAAAGATAGCATTCAAGCTGTCTCAACCAATCGCGATATCAGCGTGAAAATCGACCACGGAGATTATGATGATGTGGTGCCAAAGGTTCTGGGCGTGAATGCCAAGGCGCAATTAGAAGGATTGGGACTTAAGCCAACATTTAACAGCTATCCAATGGCGCATCAAGTGTGCCTGCCACAGATTCAATCAATCGGTGCGTGGATAAAGAATATCTTTGGCTAACTGTATCGACCAAAACCACCTACGTAAAAGGTGGTTTTTTAAATGGGCTGTTTTAAGAATTTACCAAATTCTAGAAAATGTATCACTTGGCTCGCGGTCGCTCTGTCTGTGATCAGCCCTGTGTGCGACACGGGCAGAATCAGATAATCTTTAGCAGATGGCAGGTAGGTCTCAGACAGATAGACGGTGCCATCGTGCTGTCTGGCATCAGCATCTAGACGATGTCTTCTGTTGTGATAAGATAAGATGGGCATGCCAAGTCCGATGGGTCGGTTGCCGGCGATAACTCCAAGCTCGATGTCATCAGGTAGTGGCGCACAGCTACCATCTAGTGCCAAGGGGTAGGCTTTTTGCACTAATGGCGGAAAGAGTCGATTGGCATAATTGGCGCAGATGCTTCCCTGATGGGGTGTACCTAGCGTGACACAGCGGTGAACTTGCCAATCCTCACTAAAATTCGCCAAAAAATGACGCATTACCAAGCCACCCAGACTGTGCCCGACCAGATTCAGCGGTCGATCATTGGAGTGGTTTTGTATTAGCCAGTCGTTCAGCATCTGACTGTGGTCAGAGATGGATTTGGTTAGACTGTGATAGCTGGGCGCGTGAGTCTGATAGCCTGCTTGAGAGAGTTTTTTTGCCAACGGATACATATACAGACCGCTCATGTGCAGCCCGTGAATCAGCAGGGTAAATGGCTTACTCATAGAATAAAACCCAAGAAAAACTTGGGTTCTGGATGATTATTTGCCACGGTAAGTGATGCGACCTTTTGACAAATCATAAGGGGTCATCTCAACCTTGACTTTATCGCCTGTTAGGATGCGGATATAATGCTTGCGCATTTTGCCCGAGATGTGTGCGATGATTTCATGTCCGTTTTCAAGGCGGACTTTAAATAGGGTATTTGGTAGCGTGTCAATGACTTCGCCTTCAAATTCAATGATGTCGTCTTTTTTTGCCATAAGTCAAATAAGTTAAAAAATGAAAGCGATATTATAGCCGATATTTTTATCAAAAGCTATGTTTTTTGCTGTTTTTGCGGTAGGGTGTGTTAATATGACATAAAGTTGTTGGCAGGTGGATGGTATGAAATTTTTGGCTTTGTTGATGATGTCTGGTGTGTTGGTGACGTCGGCATGGGCTTGTGATAGACCGTCCTTGGGGGATTATGACTGGGTGGGCTGTATCGAAGATGGTGTCTCGATATCTTATCAAGGCATAAAGCATGGATTGGTAGATGTTGCAGGTGATATGCTGATCGCGCCAGAGTATCGTAAGATTCATCGGCTGGGCAAGGATGAATTTGGCGTGTCAAATGGTGAGAAATGGGGTGCGATTGATCGTCAGGGTCGTGTTATTTTGCCGATGGAGTATGATCATCTATTGCCACATGATGATTCTTATTATGAAATCATAAAAGACGGCAAGCATGGAATGATGCATCATGGACAGATGATTATCCAGCCTAAATATGGTTCACTAAGTGATGTCAATGGGCTTATTGTCGCGATGGAGCGGCGCGCTGAAGGTAGGTATGGTAATTACGGGCTGATTGATCATCATGATCGTGTGATGCTTCCCTTTGAATATGATAGGATTTTTGGGTTTGGTGAGTATTTTGTGGTTGGTAAGGGTGATTGGGTGCAACTGCTAGACTCTAATTTTCAGGTGGTTGATCAATTTGAGGATGTCGACCGTTCCTATCATGACTATTTGCCAGTAAAAAGAGGTGGTCGTTGGGGTGCGATCGATAAATCCAAAAAGCAAATCATTCCTTTCATGTATGATGAAATTCTCATGGGGGATGAAGGACTTTTCCCTGTAGAACGGGATGGTAGATGGGGAGTGGTGGACACTCATAATCAAATCGTGGCAGATTTTGACTATGATTTTATTTTTGGGTTTAATGATGATGTGGCGGTGGTCAAGAAAGATGATCGTTATGGCTATATTAACACTGATGGCGAGCTGGTGATGCAGTTTAATCACAGCCTTAGGCATGGATTTTATCATGGGCTGGCAGAAGTTGTCGTATATGATCGGGATGCTAATGGCGATGAGATGGCTTTATATGGGGTAACTGATAAGTCGGGCAAGCTGATCGTACCGCCGAGATATCATGGTATTTCTATACCTTATTTTGATGCCATTAAGGGTATCAGCATTGAAATTAATAAAAAGCACGGAATGCTTGACCGCTCAGGTGAGCCGATGATTGATGTGTTGTATGATGAGCCATTTTTCTTTCATCAAGGTCGAGCCGAAGTCTCAAAAAACGGCAGAGGATTTTATATTGATGAGCAGGGAAGGCAGGTTGGCGGTTCTTGGTTGATTCATGAAAAAGCATGCCGTCATATCCAGGTAGGACAACAGTTTGAGGTAGCGATATTTTTGGGGTTAGTCATTCCGATGGAGGTGATGTCTGTCGATGCAGAAAGCAGAAAAGTGATGGTCAAAGAGCTATTGGAAGACAAGGATTTTGAAATGAAGTGTGAAGACATTCCTGATTCAATGTAGGCTTATCTAAAAGCATAGCAGTAAAAATTAAAGGTTGTAGGTTGGTATATTAATTATGATATAACATAATGATTTTATTGAGATTTTCATCAAACTTTAACTTTACACCGACCTAATATTTTGTTATGGTAATGACATAAGTTGTTAATTTTTAACCCGCAAAGGAGTAACTTATGACGACCATGAAAGCCATGACCTATTACGGTGAGAACGACATTCGTTTCGAAGATCGTCCCGTGCCTACCATCATCGACCCTACCGATGCCATCATTCGCATGACGAAGACCACCATTTGTGGTACGGATTTGGGCATTTGGAAGGGCAAGAACCCTGAGATTGAGACGACCGCTCGCGACAAGACAGGCGAGTGGAATGGGCGAATCCTTGGTCATGAAGGCGTGGGGATTGTCGAGGAAGTTGGCTCTGCGGTCAAGAATTTCAAAAAAGGCGATAAAGTCATCGTCTCGTGCGTATCTCGCTGCGGCTCATGCGAAAACTGCCAAAAGCAGCTTTATGCGCATTGTCGTCAGGGCGGCGGCTGGATCATGGGCTACATGATCGACGGCACCCAAGCCGAATACGTGCGTACGCCATTTGCTGATAATTCACTGTATCATCTACCTGACAATCTGAATACTGACGTGGCGGTGTTCTTATCGGATGCACTACCAACAGGGCACGAAATCGGCGTACAATACGGCGATGTCAAGCCAGGCGACACCATTGCAATCGTTGGTGCAGGTCCTGTGGGCATGGGCTGCCTATTAACAGCGCAGTTCTATTCGCCAGCCACCATCATCGTGGTTGATTTGGATGATAATCGTCTGCGCATGGCAAAAGAAATGGGTGCAACACACACGATTAATTCAGGCAAAGAAGACGCAGTGGCTCGCATCCTTGAGATTACCGATGGTCGCGGCGTGGACTGCGCGATGGAAGCGGTGGGCATTCCAGCTACTTGGGATATCTGCCAGCAGTCTGTCAAAGAAGGTGGTAACATCGCTAACGTCGGCGTGCACGGTCAGCCTGTGAGCTTCGCCCTTGAGAAGCTGTGGATTAAGAATCTTAAAATCACTACAGGTCTTGTGAATGCCAATACCACGGGTATGCTACTAAAATCATGTGAATGCAGTAAGCTGCCGATGGATAAACTGGCCACCCATCATTTTAAATTTTCTGAGATGGAAAAAGCGTATGATGTCTTTAAACACGCCGACCAAACTGGAGCGATGAAAGTCATCATTGAATATGATTAATTTCATATCACATTGAGTAAAAATCCCGTCGTTTGGCGGGATTTTTGTTGGTTTAATCAGGTAGTCCAAGCCAAAGCGGCGTTAGAGGTACGTCAGGCAGCAGAGTCTGAAATCGATCAGGGTAATATGCGTTAATAAAATACAGACCGTCTGCAGAAGCGGTTGGTGGTGCCAATGTGCGATCTTTGGCGTTGATGAGCCTTGTGATGTCATCAACCTCAAGCTCGCCTTTACCAATGGCGAACAGCGCACCCATGATGTTACGCACCATGTGATGCAAAAAACCATCCGCCTGAATATCTAATACCAGATACGCCCCATGCTGAAATAGATTGGCGTGTGAGACATTGCGCACAGGCTGATTAGACTGACAAGCTGCTGCGCGAAAGCTACTAAAATCATGTGTGCCGACCAAAAGAGAGCTTGCTCGTATCATCTTGTCGATATCGAGTGGCTCAAAAACATGCGTTACCTGATGGCGCAGAATGGCAGGGCGATAGGGCTGATTTAGTGTGACATAACGATAACGACGAGCAATTGCACCAAAGCGTGCATGAAAATCAGAGGGCATCGGTGTAATCCAGCGCAGGGCAATGTCGTCTGGCAGTAGGGTGTTTGCGCCGCGCATCCAGTTATATTCGGTACGCTTGGCGGTGGTGGTAAAATGCGCGATCATATTGCCCGCATGCACCCCTGCATCAGTACGCCCTGCAGCGATCACCTCGATGGGTTCGTTGGCGATGGTGGATAGGGCAGACTCGAGGCGTGCCTGAATGCTATCGACTTCCTGCTGTCGCTGCCAGCCGCGATAATTTGTACCAATAAATTCAACACCGATGGCGTAGGTTTGTGTGTTTTGGTCGTTCATGATTTATGAGTTGGGTTGTAGGGTTTGCCAGAGGGTTTGCCCGTAGATGCCAGCAATACCAAGCGAGCTTGAGCGCACACCATGCTGATACTGCCAAGCACCTGCCGCATAATCCGCGCTGGTGCCACCAAAAGTACACATGGTGGTACAGATAACGGAGATTTGCTTGGCTTGTAGTCTCTGAAGCTGAGTGATGAGCTTGTCAGATGATGGTACATTGCCCGCACCAAACCCAATTAAGATGACCGCTCGAGTGTGTTCACTTAACTGACTGAGCTGATGTTCAAGGTTCGCCACATCATTAGGTAGGCAGTAGATGGCGGTGATTTGGGTGTGTTGGGTGTTGTTCGCTAAGATGGGTAAATTATCTAATGCGCCTTTAATGTCAAAACATTCCGTCTGGTTGGTATTCTTTACCGATAACGGCACACCTATGAAGGCATCATGGTCCTGGCTGTTGATTTTTTGGGTGTCTTTGGCGTCCATGAGTTTATGATAAAACTGTACCGCCACACCTTTATGTTCGGTCGTAGCGATGATGGCATCACGAAGATTGACCCATGCGTCGCTGTCATTATTGATGATGTGGCTAGGGTTGTCAGCGATGAATAATGCCTGCATACTGCCTGTAATCACAAGACTGATGTCACTACCATTAAAGGCATTCGCCAAAAATGCTGACAAAAAACTTAAGCTGTCAGTCCCCGTAATAAGCACAAAACGTCTCGCGCCCGCATCATACGCCTTCAAAATCGTACCGTATAAGGACACAAAATCAGCAGGAGTTAGGGTGCTGCTGTCCTTGATGAGTGTATTGGGAAGGATGTCGGTTGCGATGTTTGGCAATCGTTCTGCCAATGTTTGTTTTAATGTTGGTAAAAAAACATCGGCAGGCAAGGGTGATAATGGCGTACCGTGACTGCCAAATGTGCCGCCTGCGTAGATGATGTGAGTGATGTCTGTCATGTGTGGTAAATATAAAAATTTGGTGTATCATAACACAAAAAGCACGCTCATGTTGCGTGCTTTTTGATGGCTTTTAGCATCTTGATTGATTAGATACGACCTTGGATGATGGCAAGCATACGACGTAGCGGCTCAGCAGCACCCCACAGTAGCTGATCGCCCACAGTGAAGGCGGTTAGGTATTCGCCGCCCATGTTCATCTTGCGAAGACGACCTACCGCCACATTCAGCGTACCTGTTACTGCTACAGGCGTGAGTCGCTCCATGCTGGCAGGCTTATCATTTTCAACCACATCTAGCCAAGGGTTGTCACTTTGGCGTAGTGCTTCTTCGATCTCAGCCAGAGGGATGTCTTTGGTTAGCTTGATGGTTAGTGCTTGGCTGTGGCAGCGCATCGCACCGATACGCACACAGATGCCATCGATGTTGATGATGTTTGAATCTGTGTTGCCCAGGATCTTATTGGTCTCGGCTTGACCTTTCCATTCTTCGCGAGATTGACCATTATCAAGCTGGCTGTCGATATAAGGAATGAGACTGCCTGCCAATACAGCACCGAAGTGTTGTTTTGGGAAAGTGTCAGAGCGCTGAGTGTCGGCGATGGTTTTGTCGATTTCAAGGATGGCAGAGGCAGGGTCAGCAAGCTTATCTGCCACGCTGTCACGTAATACACCCATGCCAGAGATAAGCTCACGCATGTTGTTAGCACCTGCGCCAGAAGCGGCTTGATAAGTCATGGCAGATACCCATTCTACCCAGCCGCGGCGGAATAGCTCACCGATCGCCATCAGCATTAGACTAACGGTGCAGTTACCGCCGATGAAGTCTTTTTTGCCATTAGCGATGGCGTCGTCGATGACGTTGCGGTTAACAGGGTCTAGAATAATGACAGCGTTGTCGTCCATGCGAAGCGAGCTGGCTGCGTCGATCCAGTAACCATTCCAGCCAGATGCGCGCAATTTGCCATGTACTTCTTTGGTGTAGTCGCCGCCTTGACAGGTAATGATGGCGTCACATTTGGCAAGTTCACTGATGTCGAATGCGTCTTTTAGGGTGCCTGCATCTACGCCGAAATTAGGCGCTTTGCCGCCTGCGTTGCTGGTTGAGAAAAAAACAGGCGTGATGTGATTAAAATCACCTTCTTCAACCATGCGAGCCATTAGCACAGAGCCAACCATGCCACGCCAACCAACCAAGCCTACGACCAATTTTTCTGCCATTGTGTCCACCTTAGAATGAATAAAAACCGATGAATGCCACTAAACAAGCGCCATTCAAATTAAGCGTATAACTATGCACTGTTATGAATAAAAAATCAAGCTTTTTTGGGCAAATATCCTCAAAAAATAAGCTTTTCTTTACTGATTCTTAAATGGCTGAACGTGTAAATTATAAAAAATGGTTTGAGATTTGTAAGAAATGGCTTACATAATGTGGCGGTAATGGCTGATGGTATAGACAAATTTTTGATAATATAATGCGCACATTAGGATAGAGGCATGAGGCATGGCTGCCAAAGGATGAGTCATCGGCGATGGATGCTATTTACCCACACACCCAGTTACCCAAGCTGGGTATTTTTTTGTAATAACACCGCTAATTTAGCGGTGTTTTTGATTGGGGATGAAATCAAAGTTAGTGTGTATTGCGTATTGCGCTATCTAAAGCGTAATCGAGACGCGCGTTTGATTAAGTCGGTATTATTCATTTACCCGAACGCACACAAGGTTATCATGGCGATCGGTCTTGACGAGCTTGCAGTCAGGCATGAGCGACTGATAGACTGCCAAAGTCTCCGCCGTCATCTGATCGATGGTATATTCGTGGGTCATGGCAGGGCGCAAGCCGTTCTGAAGGTGTGATTTGACGGCTTTGCAGAGTGCGACGGCGGTCTCTTCTTTAACTAGACCTTGTGGATACAATGCGCTTAGAATGTCAGCAAATGCTCCTTTTGCCCAGCCGATGACCGGCGTACCAAGGTGAATGGCCTGTAGGGCGGTGATGCCAATACTCTCTGGGCGATTAGCCAGCGCAAGCACGACATTCGCTGACGATAGCCATTCTCTCATGTCGGGTGGTCTGCGCCCGATGAATGTCACTTTGTCGTTAAGACCTAAGGCGTGCAGTCGTTGGATGAATTCTTCGTGTGCGACGTCTTGGTCGGATAAATTGGTCTCATTATCTTCTGCGATGATGGCGTGAATGTCAGGGAATTTTTCTTGTAGGTTGCCTAGGATATCAACCAGCCATTCTTGTCCGTATTCTGCACCGACAGGCGTGGGGAATAGCAGCCATTTTTTGTGTTCAAGCTCTGGGTATTCTGCGAAGATATTATGCAGCCAATACACGGATGCGTGATGGCGATACGGATAAGTGCGAATGTCTACGCCGCGTCGCACGCACACGATGTCAAAGGGGTATTCTTCGATGTCGAGTTCTTCTTTTTTTTGGGCGAGCTTGGCACGTAGGTATTTGTCGATGCTTCTGGAGGCGGTGATGATCACGTCAGAATAAAAAAGCGCACGCGCATAAGAATTCATCGGATAAAAGCCATACATCGTCGCGACGATTTTTGGGCGTTTTTCTTTTGGGGTGCGATGCAGTGCCCAATGCAGCACCCATGCAGGCGTGCGCGAATGCACATGAATGATGTCAGGTTCGTGCTCTTGGATGATTCGACGCAGTTTTAGGACGTTTTTTAGCGCCCACCAAGATTTTTTTGGCATGGGCAATTGATAATACACGGTGTCATCACGCGTAAGGCGCGTCACCAGCTCTTCTTCTTCGTGAGCGGCACCGATGACGATCGATTCATGACCTGCGCGCATGAGGGCGTGAGTGATGACATAGATGCCACGTTCGGCTTCATCATGCTTTAGCGATGATGATAAGTGCATAACTTTCATGAGATTTTATAGGGTCTCAAGTAGCTTTTCGGCGTGTTCTTTGGCTTTTACATTGCGATAGCTTGCCGTCATTTGCCCGTTGTTATCAAACACGAAAGTTGAGCGCACCACGCCAAGATGGATCTTGCCATACATCATTTTTTCTTTGATGACATCAAAATGCTGGCAAAGCTTCTCATCAGGATCGCTGATAAGCGGGATGTCGAGAGATTTTTTGGTGATGAAGTTCTGATGGGATTTGATGCCATCGCGAGATACACCAATGATCTGATAGCCCTTGTTCTCGAATTGTTCTTTTAGCTGGCTAAAATCAACCGCCTGAACTGAGCAGCCTTGAGTGTTATCCTTGGGATAAAAGTACAGCATCAATCCTAGCCCGCTGTCTTGGATGAGAGTGCTAAGATTGACAGAGCTTTGAGTGTCATTCTGCACGAGTGTCACCTCAAAGTCAGGTAATGCGATGGTTTCTTGAGTGTTTTTCATATTGTTTTAAAATTATCTAAAATTACGACCATTTTACCTAATATTTGTCAAAATTTCGACCAAATGGACCATAAAATTTTGTAAATTTATTCGTTAAAAATTGTAAAAATTGTGTCTATGAAGTAAAATTAGCACCCTAAAATTATTCTTAGCAACTTGATAGGCGTTTTATGTCTTTGCTTTCTTATCTAAAAATTGAGGAGCGTGGCTCTTCTGTGAGTCAAGAAGTCATCGCTGGCTTGACGACTTTTTTGGCGATGGTGTATTCGGTGATCGTCGTGCCGAACATGCTAAGCGATGCAGGATTTCCTGCTGAGTCGGTCTTTATCGCGACTTGCTTGGTGGCGGGCTTAGGCTCAATCTTGATCGGTCTGTGGGCGAATGTCCCGATGGCGATCGGTTGTGCGATCAGTTTGACGGCGTTTACGGCGTTTAGTCTGGTATTAGGTCAAGGCATCAGCGTGCCGGTGGCGCTGGGCGCGATTTTCTTGATGGGTGTGGTGTTCACGCTCATCTCGGTAACAGGCATTCGCGCGTGGATTCTGCGTAATCTACCAATTTCAATCGCGCATGGCGCGGGTATTGGTATTGGCCTGTTCCTACTGCTGATCGCTGCCAACGGTGTGGGCCTTGTCATCAAGAATGATGCTGGTCTGCCTGTAAAAATGGGCGAATTTACTTCTTTTCCTGTGATCATGTCTTTGGTTGGATTGGCTGCGATCATCGGTCTTGAGCGTAAGCAGGTAAAAGGCAGCATCCTATGGGTAATCATTGCCATTACGGTAATTGGGCTGATTTTTGACCCGAATGTGAAATTCGGCGGTTCAATCTTCAAGCTGCCAACTGTTACAGGCGAATCGCTGTTCCTTAACCTTGACATCATGGGCGCGCTAAATGCGGCGGTATTGCCAGCGGTATTCGCTTTGGTGATGACGGCAGTGTTCGATGCGACAGGTACGATCCGTGCAGTAGCAGGACAAGCCGGTCTGATTGATAAAGACGGTCAGATCATCGGCGGCGGCAAGGCATTGACTGCTGACTCGGTCTCTAGCGTGTTCTCAGGTCTATTCGGTACGGCGCCTGCAGCGGTGTATATCGAATCGGCGGCAGGCACAGCGGTTGGCGGTAAGACAGGCCTGACCGCGATCGTGGTGGGTGTGTTGTTCTTGCTTATGCTGTTCTTCCAGCCATTGGCGTTCTTGGTGCCTGGTTATGCAACTGCGCCTGCCTTGATGTATGTGGGTCTGTTGATGCTAAGCAATGTCTCAAAGCTTGATTTTGATGACTTTGTGGGTGCGATGAGTGGCCTGGTGTGTGCGGTGTTCATCGTATTGACTGCCAACATCGTAACAGGCATCATGCTGGGCTTTGCTGCGTTGGTGCTGGGTCGTCTGATCTCTGGCGAGGTTAAGCAGCTTAACATCGGCACGGTCATCATCGCTGTGGCGTTGGTGGCGTTCTATGCGCTGGGTTATGCAATCTGATTAGCTCATCGATTTACAACAAAAAACACCGCTCGATTGGACGGTGTTTTTTTGTGATTAGCTCACAATATCATCAATCAGAGTTATAAGATAATCATGAATGGCGGGCAATTCTTTCATATCAATATTGTTTAGCCATGCGCCATCAACGGCGTAACGTATGGCGGTCAATCGAATGTCGCTGTCATTATGGCTAAAGCTGCCAACCTTATGATGAAGCCATGAATCCCACAGAGCGGCAAGTTTGCTCTCGGCATTCATCGCGCGAATCAGCCCCGACCAGTTACTTGATAATCCAATCTCAGTATTCTCAAAAAACACGCTCACATAGGCACGCGTGAACACGCCTTTGACTTCGCCCATCTCATTAATGTACTGCATGATGGCGGTGTTTACCTGCGCGATGAACAGCTCGAGCACCGATAAGATCAGCTCGTCTTTGTTTTTAAAGTGATGAAAAAGCCCACCTTTGCTTGTACCTGCCGCATCAGCGACTTTTTGCATGGACAGATTGGCGATGCCGTCT
>NZ_JAAELD010000350.1 GCF_024227015.1 Moraxella sp. | reverse complement strand
TGATTGGGATCGGACACCGTCTCGGCAAGCATTCCAAAATGATCCATAAACGGTTCGTAATCCTTGGTAAAAGGTCTTTTTCCCCTTTGCCCTTTGGCTATCTGATGGGTGGCTGCGGTGGTACCATCCGTGCGATGTCTGACCGGCACGCGTCCCAGTTTTACCAGGCTCGATTGCACTCCCAGCTTGATCGCTTCAAAGGACTCTGAAAAACACACCCGGCCCCATTGCCAATTTGAATAGGTCAATACGCTGTGACAAAACATATGTTTAAAATCTTCACCGCCAATACACACGCCAAGCGTATTCATATGGGTAAAGTCGGTCTGCATTAATTGACCCGGATGGTGCTTTTGGGCAAAAAATACCTCCTTATCCGGTCCTTGGGTTGCTCTCCAATGTTTAATGCGTCTTTGTAATGTCCTAAGTTGACTCTGCTGATAATGCTCCGGATATGTTTCACATAGATGCTCAAATAAAATCTTGGCTTCAAGTTCAGGCGCATCTTCAAGCCGCTGTTTAACCTCGGGCCAATGCGCTTCAAATGGATCTTGCCGCGTGCGCCACGTGCGTTCGACTGCCGGCATCTCAGAAGGCAATTTGCCCAATTCCAAATACTTGGCTGCCGTACGCCGATTCATTCCCGACTTCATCGCGGCATAACCCTTTTTGCCATTGCTGTTCATCTCTTCCATCAGTCTCCTCACTTGTTGATCGGTTATAATACTCAAGGTCTGTATCCCCCTTTCGGAGGATACTATTACTCAACTCGCTGTATTTATACAACTTTATTTGCTGAT
>NZ_JAAELD010000349.1 GCF_024227015.1 Moraxella sp. | reverse complement strand
TAATATAAAGTTAGAAAAACTTAACTTTTTATTAATTTAAATAAAACCCTTACTTGATTTCATAATAGCATGCTAATATTGCTACGATGTAACAGATTGGCGGTAACATTGTATAATAAATAGCCAAACATAAAAAGACAGCTCAAAATTAAGCTGTCTTTTTTATATTATGTGGTGTGATATTAATTAAGATTGGTGCACAGTAATCGGTGTGGCATTTTGAACATCTCCAAAAGTTACGCCATCGGCAAGCTCCACCAGTACCAAGCCCTTATCGGTAACATCATACACCCCAAGCTCGGTGATGATGCGATTAACCACGCCTTTACCTGTCAATGGAAGCTGGCATTCAGATAGAATCTTCGGTTCGCCATGTTTATTAACCTGTTCCATCAGAACGATAACGCGTTGAACGCCTGCCACCAGATCCATCGCTCCGCCCATGCCCTTGACCATCTTTCCCGGAATCATCCAGTTGGCAAGGTCGCCCTTTTCAGACACTTCCATTGCTCCCAAAATGGCAAGATTAACCTTGCCACCGCGAATCATCCCAAAGGACTGAGATGAGCTAAAAAAACTCGCTCCATGTTGGGCGGTTACGGTCTGCTTACCTGCGTTAATCAAATCCGCGTCAATCTCGCTCTCGGTCGGGAACGCCCCAATGCCAAGCAGGCCATTCTCCGATTGAAGCATAACCGTCATGCCGTCTGGAATATAGTTGGCGACCAATGTTGGCAAACCAATGCCTAGATTCACATAGTAGCCGTCTTGTAATTCTTTGGCAGCGCGTTGCGCCATCTGTTCTCTTGTCCACGCCATGAGTTACTCCTTGTGATGATTTTAATTTTGCTTGATGGTGCGCTGTTCGATGCGCTTCTCTGGGCTATCATTTACAATGATGCGATGCACATAGATGCCTGGCAGATGAACGCTGTCAGGATCAAGCTCCCCGACTTCGACAAGCTCCTCCACTTCTACGACGGTAATCTTACCTGCGGTGGCGACATCGGGGTTGAAGTTACGGGCGGTTTTATTGAAAATCAAATTGCCCATTTTGTCCGCTTTATATGCCTTGACAAGCGACACATCAGCGACCAAAGAGCGCTCCATCAGATATTCCTCGCCGTCGAATTCACGCACTTCTTTGCCCTCAGCGACCTTTGTGCCTACGCCTGTCTTGGTGAAAAATGCTGGAATGCCCGCACCGCCTGCACGAAGTTTTTCGGCAAGCGTGCCTTGTGGCGTGAGTTCCACTTCAAGCTCGCCTGATAAAAATTGGCGTTCAAACTCTTTGTTTTCGCCGACATAAGACGCAATCATTTTTTTGATTTGTCGAGTTTGTAATAGTAGTCCAAGTCCAAAATCGTCCACGCCTGCGTTATTGCTGATACAAGTCAGTTCTTTAGCGCCCGTATCTCTTAAGGCAGTGATTAAGGCTTCGGGAATACCGCACAGCCCAAAGCCACCGACGGCAATGGTTTGACCATCTTTTACGATATCTGCCAGAGCGGTTTGGGCGTTGTCATATACTTTTGTCATGATAAATCCTTTTTTGTAATTAAAATGAAATCAAGGCAGCTCAATCGCCATGGCGACCGCTTCGCCGCCACCGATGCACAGGCTTGCAATGCCTTTTTTACCGCCTACTCTCTGTAAGGCGTGAATGAGCGTGACCAAAATTCTTGCCCCTGATGACCCTAAAGGGTGCCCTAAGGCGCACGCACCGCCATGAATATTGACTTTATCAGCATCCAACTCAAATGCGTCAATGGCAGATAATGTTACCATGGCAAAGGCTTCGTTAATCTCCCATAAATCTACGTCTTTTGCCGTCCACCCTGCCTTATCTAGCACTTTTTGCACCGCGCCGACAGGGGCGATGGTAAACTCGCTTGGGTGCTGGGCGTGGCTTGCGTGGGCGACTATCCGAGCCAGTACAGACAAATTATTGGCTTTGGCAAATTCAGCGCTTGCCACCAGTACCGCAGACGCTCCGTCCGAGATGGAGCTTGCATTGGCAGGGGTGATTGTGCCGTCTTTGGCGAAGGCAGGTTTTAGGGTTGGGATTTTGTCAATGTTGGCGTTGGCAGGTTGTTCGTCCGTATCCACCACGACATCGCCCTTGCGAGTGCTAACGGTTACAGGGCAAATCTCATCCTTAAAATAACCGTTGTCGATGGCGCTCATGGCTTTTTTGAGCGATGAAATGGCAAAATCGTCCATTTGGGTGCGAGTATAGCTCTTTTTGTCCGCCATTTCTTGAGCATATACGCCCATGAGTTTGCCTGATTCGGCATCTTGTAAGCCGTCAAAAAACATCAGATCACGAACTTCGCCATGACCCATGCGAAAGCCCCCACGAGCCTTAGGTAGGACATACGGCGCATTGGTCATAGAGTCCATACCCCCTGCGATGACGGCAGATTTGTCGCCTGCTTTGATGGCATTGCATGCATTCATGACAGACATGAGTCCTGAACCACAGACTTTATTTATCATGGTTGCCCCGACGCTATCAGGCATGTTGGCTAGTCTCATGGCTTGACGAGCAGGGGCTTGACCCACGCCTGCTGACAGTACGCACCCCATGACAACTTCGTCTATCTTATCATCGGACACGCCTGCTTTATTAAGTACCGAACGAATGGCGACCGCCCCAAGCTGTGGCGATGACAGACTGGCAAATGCCCCTTGGAACGCCCCCATGGGTGTGCGAGAGGCTGAGATGATGACCGGATTTGACATAAAAACTCCTTTTTTATGAGATAATAAAAACTGAACCAAAATTCATTTTTTATTATCTTAAACCAACTTACTATTCTCTGCAAGTATTTTTTAAGTATTTACGTGCTTTTAAGGCAACAAAAAAGAGCGAACCTTAGTCCGCTCTTTTTTGTTGTTAGGTTTAAATATTATGCCGCTGGTTTTTGTGCATCAGGTTCAATCACAACCACTGGCTTTTTGGCATCAGGAGATGGAGTGAACTGAGTTGGTGCTGGTACCTTAGCGCCATCTTTTGATGCAGGTAGTGTGCCGGTTTTTGAGGTATAAACTAAGCCTAAAGTGCGACTGGTCTCGGTACGCACTTGGTCTAGTAGCGCAGGGTTTGCTGCCAAATCTTGACCGTATGATGGGATGATTTGTACCAGTTTATTATTCCACTCGCCTTCTACTTTGGCTGGGAATGCTTTTGCCAGTAGATCAAGCATCATATAAGGTGAGGTAGATGCACCAGGAGATGCGCCAAGCAATGCTGTTACAGAGGCATCTTGCGATACGAATAGCTCAGTACCGAACTGTAGCTTGGTTTTTTCACCTGGAACAGTTTTGATGATCTGAACACGTTGACCGCCTTGGGCTTCTGTCCAATCTTCCCACTTGGCTTCTGGGTAGTATTTTTGAAGCTCGGCAAGTTTTTGATTGTCAGACAATGACACTTGGCTAACTAGGTATTTCACCAAGTCCAAATTCTCAAGACCGGCAGTTGCCATTGGTACGGCATTGTCTTTGGTGGCTGATGACATTAGGTCGGTTTGTGAGCCATTTTTTAGGAACTTATTAGAGTAAGTTGCAAATGGACCAAACAGGACATATTTTTTGCCATCAATATAGCGTGTGTCGATGTGTGGTACGCTCATCGGAGGCGCACCAAGTTCAGCACGGCCATAGACTTTGGCGGTATGTGCGTTGACAACTTCAGGGTTGTCGGTCATCAAGAACAGACCGCCCACAGGGAAGCCTGCGTAGTATTTGCTCTCAGGCAGACCCGTCATCTGTAGTAGCTTAATGGCAGCACCGCCAGCACCGATGAACACATGGCGCGTCTTGGTGTGAGTGGTTGTGCCGTCTTTTAGGTTCTTAACGCTAACTGTCCAAGTATTGTCATCATTACGGCTAATGCCTGCAACTTCTGACTGTGTAGACAGCTTGAAGTTTTGATTTTTGTTTAGGTGATCGACAAGCTGAGTTGTAATCGCGCCGTAGTTCACGTCGGTACCAATGTCCATGCGCGTGGCAGCGATTTTTTGTGCTTCATCACGACCTTTGGTGACCAGTGGCGCCCATTGACCGATGACCGCTTTGTCTTCTGTATATACCATGTCACTAAAAAGCGGTGACTTAATCATTGCTTCATGGCGACGTTTTAGAAAATCAACGCTGTCACCCCATACAAAGGCGATGTGCGGCACAGGATTAATAAAAGTCGTTGGTTCGCCAAGTGCGCCAGCCTTTACTTGATGTGACCAGAACTGCTTTGACACTTCAAACTGCGCAGCAATTTTCTCAGCGCGCTCAATAGAGATGCTGCCATCTTTGGCTTCAGCCGTATAGTTCATCTCCATAAAGCCAGAGTGACCTGTACCTGCGTTATTTAGGCCGTTTGAGCTCTCTTGGGCAACTTTATCAAGGCGCTCAAACATGCGCACTTGCCAATTTGGCTCAAGCTCGGTTAGGTAAGTACCAAGCGTTGCCGACATGATGCCACCACCGATCAATACCACATCGACGGTCTCGCCGTCAGCAGCGACCGATTTTGAGGCTACAGGGCGATATAAGAATGCAATGATGGCAATCAATAGAATTGCCAACAAGATTGCAATCGTAATCAATATTTTTTTCATAAAAAATCCAAAGGCGAAATTGCCTTATGTTGTGAAATAAAAAAAGATTTGGGTTACATTAATCGGTCATTAACCAATTAATATAAGCCAAATCCATGCTAAAAAAATGCGCTATTATATATGAAATAAATTAAAAAACTTAATTTTAAAACTTTATATCATTTTAAATTAGCAAAAATTAACAATAAATCTTAATCATCGTCCTTTTTGCTGTCGCCTGGCACGACTGCTTTGACGACTTTGGTGGTGCCTTTAACCACGCCTTTGGTCGTTTTGTAGGCGACTTTGACTGGCATGGTGACGACTTTATGAACGCAGCCTTGTAGGATAAAGGCAGATAAAGCGATGGTTAGTAGAATAGAAATTTTTCTCATGTTGCATCTCGGATGATGGAAAATTGGCGATATTTTAGAGGTTTGTGATGATTTTTACAAACAGTTTTTAAATTAACTTAGTGGTTACATACAATTTGGGGCAGTTTACACCACCCCAATGAAACATTTATGACAATAGAAACTGGATGAACTAGCTGCGATAATCAGCATTGATACTGACATATTCATGAGACAAATCACAAGTGTAAACCGTATCGGTACAATCGCCCTGCCCCAAATCAATGCTGACAGTTATCTCAGGGCGACTCATGACCGCCTGCCCCTGCTCTTCGGTATAGCCGTCCGCCAGTCCGCCACGCTGACAAATGGCAATCTCATCGAGCGATACGCTCACACGGCTTTGGTCAAATGGTACGCCCGCATAGCCCACCGCCGCCAAAATCCGCCCCCAGTTCGGGTCGGACGCGAAAAATGCCGTCTTGACAAGAGGTGAATGAGCCACTGCGTAGGCGACTTTGGCACAGTCATCTGTGGTCTTGCCGCCTGTTACCTTAATCGTGATGAATTTGGTCGCCCCTTCGCCGTCTCGTACGATGAGCTGGGCGATTTTTAACATCACTTCTTTAATGGCTTGATAAATGGCTTGATAATGGACGTGGTTTTCGCTGTCTATCAAATCGCCCACCTTGCCTGTGGCAATGAGCGTACAGCAGTCGTTGGTGGACGTATCGCCATCAATGGTAATGCGATTGAAGGATTGATTGGTTAAGTCTACCAAGATTTTTTGGAGCAATTCTGGGCTGATACGAGCATCTGTCGCCACAAAGCCCAGCATGGTCGCCATGTTTGGGCGTATCATGCCTGCCCCTTTACTGATACCCGTTACTGTGTAGGTCGTGCCGTCTATCGTGGTCTGCACGCTATGCCCTTTGGGGGTGGTGTCGGTCGTCATAATACTATGAGCAGAGTTTAGCCAGTTGTCCGCTGTCAAGTCCGCCAATGCCTTATCAAGCCCTGCAATAATCCGCTCGCTCGGCAGAGTCTCGCCAATCACGCCTGTAGAGTATGGTAACACTTCGCACGCATTCACGCCTATTTTATCCGCCAACGCTTGACAAGTCGCCAACGCTCTATCTATGCCGTCCTGCCCCGTGCCTGCATTGGCGTTACCTGTATTAATGAGTAGATAGCGTGGTGTGTGCGTTTGGATATGCTTACGCACAATTTGCACAGGGGCTGCCACAAAGTAGTTTTGCGTGGTAACGACCGCCACGCTCGCCCCATCATCTATCTCAAACACCGTCAAATCACGGCGGTTTGCATAACGAACACCTGCTTCACAAATACCGATTTTTACGCCATCAACGGACAACAATGGCACAAGACTAACATCACCGACTGGCATGAGCTTCTCCTTAGATTTTTAAAATAAATAACTATG
>NZ_JAAELD010000348.1 GCF_024227015.1 Moraxella sp. | reverse complement strand
TAAAATAATGAAATTTCCCGTATTTTGTTATTTTTAATCAATAAAAGCCAGTCGGCAGCCCCTGCCCACAAGCGATTTAAGGAATGTATATGCACAATGAAATTCAGCGCGAATCCATGGAGTTTGATGTCGTCGTCGTGGGCGGTGGTCCTGCAGGACTTGCCACCGCCATCCGTCTAAAACAGCTCGCCAATGAGCAAGGTTTGGATGAGTTCATGGTGTGCGTCATCGAAAAGGGTTCAGAATTTGGCGCACACACTCTCTCAGGTGCAATTCTTGAGACGCGCGCTCTTGATGAATTATTCCCCAACTGGCAAGAGATGGGCGCGCCCGTCACCGTCAAAGCCAAAGAAGACCGCGTGTACATGCTTGGCAAGAACAGCACAAAACGCCTGCCAAATGGCATCGTCCCTAGCAGCATGCACAACGAAGGCAATTACATCGTCTCGCTGGGCAACGTCGTACGCTGGCTGGCACAGCAGGCCGAAGCGATGGAAATCATGCTGTTTCCAAGCTTTACCGCAAGCGAAATCCTATATAACGAGGACGGTTCGGTACGCGGTATCTTAACAGGCGACATGGGTGTCAATGCGCGCGGCGAGGCCAAGCCATCTTTTGAGGCGGGCTATGAGCTGCTTGCCAAATACACCGTCTTTGCCGAAGGTTGTCGTGGACATCTGGGCAAACGCCTGATCAGCCGCTTCCATCTTGACAAAGATAGAGATCCGCAGCACTACGGCATCGGCCTAAAAGAACTTTGGGAAATCGACGCAGACAAGCACGAAGAAGGCGTGATTCTGCACGGCTCTGGCTGGCCATTGAGTGAAACTGGTACGACAGGCGGCTGGTTCTTATACTTCGCCGAAGACAATCAAGTAAGCTTCGGTCTGGTGGTAGACCTGTCTTATCACAACCCACACGTTTCGCCATTTGACGAATTACAACGTCTAAAACTCCACCCGCTGATTCGCCCGATCCTAGAAGGCGGTAAACGTCTGTCTTATGGCGCGCGTGCCCTGACTAAGGGCGGTCTAAACAGCCTGCCTAAGCTTAGCTTCGCTGGTGGCGTGTTGGTGGGTGATGATGCAGGCTTCCTAAACCCTGCCAAAATCAAAGGCTCGCACACTGCGATGAAGTCAGGCATGCTGGCCGCTGAGAGCATCTTTAAGGCGCTACAGGCAGGTCGTCAGCATGATGAAGTGACCGAATATCAGACTGCTTTTGAGAATTCATGGCTATTTGAAGACGCGCACAGCGCACGCAACTTCTCGCCTGCCATGCACCGCATGGGTCAGTGGATGGGCGGTGCGTTTACCTTTGTTGAGCAGAATCTACTGGGCGGTAAGATTCCATTTACCGTACATGACAACGCTTATGATTATGCACAGCTTGATAAGGCAGATCACGCCTACAAGCCTGACTACCCAAGACCAGACGGCAAGCTGACCTTTGATAAGCTATCAAGCGTGTTCATCTCAAACACCAACCACGCCGAAGATCAGCCATGCCACCTGAAGCTGACTGATCCAACCGTGCCAATCACCAAGAACCTACCACTGTACGCCGAGCCTGCGCGCCTATACTGCCCTGCTGGTGTGTACGAAGTGGTGGCAGATGAGAACGCACCACATGGCGCACGTTTTGTCATTAATAGTCAAAACTGCGTTCACTGTAAGACCTGCGACATCAAAGACCCATCGCAGAACATTACTTGGGTGACGCCAGAAGGTGGCGGCGGTCCTAACTATCCAAACATGTAGTGTTTATCAAACTGAAAAAGCCAAACGATCAAGCGTTTGGCTTTTTTATTGTCCGATCAGCCATCATGATAATATGGTTTTTTATCATTAGATTTTTATAAATAAAATTTATTTGTCACCAAAATAACTTTTTGTTATATTATGCAGACTCCTAACGCCAATATAAGGACATATCATGAGCGCACTTCTTCACACAGGCAATCTACCTACCGACATCATCGCCCCACTTCGTACTGATTTTGACAGCTTAACACCAAGTCTATATAAGGACGGCAGTTATCGCTTGCGCCGTTATTCTAAATTCACCTACAACCAAGACAGCCAGGACATCGAGCTGATTCGTGGCAGCCAATTCGTCCAAAGTAGCGAATTAAATAAATTCCAAGGCGACGTGGTTCGCCAATATGACGACGTGAGTGATGAGCTGCTACAGACCGAGGGTTTCTTAACTATCGTAGATACCTTCGCCAAGCAAGGCGGACTGCCTAACGATGCCACCATCGAAGTCCATCAGATGCGCATCGTCTCTAAAGACCCTGCCAAGCCCACCATCACCACACCAGAAGGTCTACACCAAGATGGCTTTGATCGCATTAGCATGTTTACCGTCAGTCGTCAAGATGTAGCAGGCGGCGATCTGTGCGCTTATCAGACGAACGACCCAGACAGCATGCTAGTCAGACTACCAAGCGAGACGGGTGTATACTGCGTGATGGATGACAGCGAGCTTTGGCACTATGCCAGCGAGCTTGGCACCACAGGCGAATCGGGTTTTTGGGATCTGTTCGTATTGACAGCCAATCTGCATTAAGCTATTTTACGCATATTTTTAACGCCAATTCATCAATTGGCGTTATTTTCCGTTATTACATTTAGGAAAAATCATGTACAACATTACCAAGATTCGTGAGCAATTTTTGGCATTTTCTTGCAAGGATGAGCAGGGACAGACCCCGATTTTCTTTGATGGGCCTGGTGGCAGTCAAGTGCCCAAGACAGTCATCCAAGCGATTGGCGATTATCTGGGCTGCTATAACAGCAACATGGGCGGACATGCAGATGCTGGCAGACGTACCAGCGCCGTTAATGCTACTGCGCGCAAGATGGCAGGCGCTTGGCTTGGCTGTCCTGACGAACAGGTGGTTTTTGGGTTAAACTCTACCAGCTTGATGTTTCAGTTCTCACGAGTTCTATCACGCGATTGGCAGGCAGGCGACAACATCGTCCTAAGCTCGATTGACCATTTCTCGAACGTCTCATCATGGCAAACCGCCGGCATCGATAAAGGCGTAGAGATCCGCCGCATTCCTTTAACTGCCGATGGTAGCGCACTTGACTTACGGTCATTAGAGGTGCTCATCGATGAGAACACCCGTCTGGTGGCGGTGTCATTGGCGTCGAATGTTCTAGGAACAAGAACTCACATCAGCCCGATCATCGAGCGTGCCAAGGCTATCGGCGCATTCATGGTCGTTGATGCAGTGCACGCCATCGTACACGAGAAAGTCAATGCCGCTCAGATGGGCTGCGATCTACTATTCGCCTCCAGCTATAAACTTGGCGGTGCTCACCTTGGCATGGCTTACGCCTCTCATCGCGTGCTGGATTTACCCGCTTATAAAGTGGAGCCCGCCACCGAGATTCGTCCTTTTGCCTTTGAACAAGGCACTCAGTCATTCGAAGCGCAGGCAGGCATGATTGCATTGATCGAGTATTGGGCGAATCTAGGTGGTACAGATGGCACACTGGATGAACGACTACAGCAAGCATACACCATCATACAAGAATACGAACAAGGGCTATCCAAGTTATTCTTAGAACACGCCAACGAGCGGCCTTATTTTATCTTATACGGCAAGAATACCACCGAGGGACGCACACCTACGTTCGCCTTTAACCTTGTCAAGGATGGTAAAGTCCTAAACCCGGCCAACATCGCTAAGTGGTTTGGCGAGCGCAACGTTGCCTTGCCATCGGGTAATTTTTATGCGCTGGATGTGGTGCGTCATTTAGATCTGGTTGAGACGGGATTCTTGCGTGTAGGGTTTTTACATTACTCAACAGCGGATGAGATTCATCGACTGTTCGAGCTGCTTGATGAATATGTGCAGTCTATCTAAACACAAAACACGGCAATACGCCGTGTTTTTTATTTAAAAACTTTATCGCCAAACATAAAAAAGGTCAGTCCAATCAGCATTACGCCAAGACCAATGTATTTATGCACACCTAACGAACGAACAGGCATCTCAATCAACCCAAAGTGATCAATCACCATGCCTGCAATCAGCTGCCCCAAGATGATTAAGAACGCCATGTTCACAAGTCCAATCTTCGGCGCCAAAAACGCCGTGATAAACACAAACACCGCACCGATCGCCCCACCAACCCAACGCCACCAAGGCTGATCAGCGATGTTGTCTGAGACACTTTGCCAGTCGCCCTGCCACAGCATAACCAGCCCCAAGCACAGCGTGCCAATGGCAAAAGAGAAAAACGCCGCCGCCAATGGCTGACTGCCCAGACCAATGGCAAGGCGTGAGTTAATCGCCGCTTGCACAGCGATGCCCATGCCAATCCCAAATGCCATAAAAAAATACCACATAACCACCCCCACAACACGCACAATAAAAAACACACTTTATCATAAAGTGTGTTTTTTGGATATTGAACATCGCAATAAATTAAGAATTCATCATCAGATATTCAAACGCTGCCAAGCCTGCTTTTGAGCCTTCGCCCATGGCGATGTTGATTTGCTTAAATGGCACAGTTGTCACGTCACCACATGCGAACACACCTGGCTTATTAGTACGGCATTTGGCATCGATCTCAATCTCGCCATGAGCTGTCACATCCACCAAATCCTTAACCAC
>NZ_JAAELD010000347.1 GCF_024227015.1 Moraxella sp. | reverse complement strand
CCTGTATATGACCGCATCATCGGGCGCGATCATGGAATTTTATCGCCAACTGGCCAGTGAACTAAACATCCACATCAGATCCAACTCCAAAACCCTGATGCTGCGGCTGATCAAAAAAGAAATCACTCAGCTGGTCTGTGAGAAAAAAATCAAAGTCGTGCTGCTCGTCGATGAGGCCTCGCTGTTGCGTCTGGAAGTGTTTGCCGAGCTGCATACCATCTGCCAATTTGAAAAAGACTCTAAACCATATTTACCCATGATTTTAGCCGGTCAAAATAACCTCATTGACAAACTATCGTATCGTTCCTCACAACCGCTGGCTTCCAGAATTGTAACCCGCAGCCATCTGCAGGGCACCAACCTTGCCGGCATGCAAGATTACCTCAAACATCACCTAGCTATCGCAGGCATCAATCAAAACCTTTTTGATCAAAACGCGATAACTGCCATCCATCAAGGCTCGGGCGGACTGTTCCGAAAAGCCAATCATCTGGCCCGCGGTGCACTGATCGCCGCCGCCAAAGCTAAATCACAAACCGCAACCGCCGAGCATGTGCGCCTGGCGGCTACTGAAATTTTTTAACCCCTAAATTACCT
>NZ_JAAELD010000346.1 GCF_024227015.1 Moraxella sp. | reverse complement strand
TTTAAAAAGTGGTAGCGGGGGCTGGATTTGAACCAACGACCTTCGGGTTATGAGCCCGACGAGCTACCAGACTGCTCCACCCCGCATCAATTTAGACCGCTATTATAGCATGTATTTTGATGTTGTCAAGACTTTTTTGAAATTTATAAAAGTGTTTAACATTGAAGTTTAATCAATACCGCTCTAACAGCTGAGATTTGGTGCGATCGGAGGGACTTGAACCCTCACGCCGTGAAGCACTACCCCCTCAAGATAGCGTGTCTACCAATTCCACCACGATCGCAAAATAGGCGCTTATTTTAACGAGTATTATTTAAAATATCAAGCGAAAAAACCAAAATTATCAACAAATCACTCGCCTACTGGCTGCGCTGGTGCTTGAGTTGGTGCCGTGGTAGTAGGAGCGCTCTGAACAGTCGGCACATCAAGACGAAGTTGATCTTCTGCTTCACGCTGCGCATACCATGCCAAGGCAAGACTGGTAATAAAAAACACGGTCGCAAGCACAGCCGTGATGCGTGTCATGAAGTTGGCCGAGCCTGCCGCACCGAATACCGTGCCTGCTGCACCTGCGCCAAATGATGCACCGGCATCTGCACCCTTGCCATGCTGAAGCAAAATAAATCCCACCATGACAATCGCCACGATGATATGAACCGCTAATAATACTGTAAACATAATAAAACCACTATAAATAAACTATATAAAGACAACCCAAAGATCAGCTAAATGCCTGTGCGATAACCATAAAGCTTTCCGCCTTTAAAGAAGCGCCGCCTACCAGTGCACCATCAACGACATCGCAAGCGGCGAAGTCTTTGGCGTTCTTATCATTCACACTGCCGCCGTATAGCACGCTGATATCTACCAAGCCTTGCTTAGTCAACTGGTTCTTGATGTGGCGATGCGTGACTGCCACTTCATCAACGGTCGGGGTTAAACCCGTGCCAATCGCCCATACAGGCTCATACGCGATCAGTAGCTGATCGGCTGGTGCATTTAGACCATCCAGTACAGACAGCTGCTCATCAAGCACGCTTAGGGCCTGACCGCCCTCGTATTCATCTTTTGTCTCGCCCACGCACAGCACAACAACCAGACCTGCTTGGATGGCTTGGGTGATTTTTTTGGCGAGCATCTCATTGGATTCTGCATGGTAGGTGCGTCGCTCCGAATGACCGATCAAGGCAAATTTGGCACCCAGATCCGTTACTTGCGCTGCTGATACATCACCCGTGAATGCACCTATCTCACCAAATGCACACACGTCCTGCGCACCCACCCAAACAGATGAGTCTTTTAAGATGTCGCTGACCACACCAAGATGCAAAAACGTTGGCGCACAGCCTAGTTGGCAGGTTGAATTGTCTGCCACACCCTTCATGGCGTGAGCCAATGCTACTGCTTCGGTTAGCATTGCTGGGTTTAGTTTCCAATTGCCAATGAGATACTTTGCCATATTGTACTCTCTTTGTTATTTATTGATGCGCCAAGCGGTCGGCATGGTCAAAAATCATTTAAACGCATTATTATAACGCATTTTATTGTCATTACACACAAAAAATTGTGGGTTTTTCGTCTCATATCAATCTCAAAACATAAAAATTTCAGTCAATGTACTGTTAAATCACGGTAAATATAGTATATTACAACAATACTTATGACACCGTTAATTCATGAATCACGCCATCGCAGGACTTGCTCGAATTTTACTGGATAAAGCACTCATCAATCATGATGCGCTTGCAGCCGCCATTGATGACGCTCATGCCGCACAGATCACCCTTGCTCGGCATCTAGTGCGACATGGCGTACTGTCCTCCGATGTAATCGCCAAGACCTTATCTGAGAGTCTGGGCATAGACTTGGTGGATTTGGATAAATTTAACATCAAAGATCTGCCCTTGCATCTGCTTGATGATGCGCTCATCGCACGCCACGAGGTGTTACCTCTTGGTCAGCGCGATGGGCAAATTTTTATCGCCACCAGCGATCCGACACGCGCGCAAGCCATGAGCGAGCTTGGCTTTGCAACCAATGCGCACATCACGCCCGTTCTGGTCGATGAGAACATACTCGTCCGCATCATGCAAAGCCTGCATCTAGGCGCGGTGCTAGAGCTTGCCGAGGACGATCATGAAGTGCCTGATAATGACGGCGAAGCAATGCTGGACG
>NZ_JAAELD010000345.1 GCF_024227015.1 Moraxella sp. | reverse complement strand
TCGCCTGGTTTATCCAGCAGGATAATAATGCAATCTCCAAATGGAAACTTCCTCACCGAAGAAGTAACCGCAATACCGCGTTGCTTCTCCAGCCCCCTCCAGACAGAACAAGCATGACGTGCCGCCTTGCGGCCCTTCACCGTACCCGCCATCTGAATAGCCTTACCAAATAGCAGTAACTTTTCGGTGACGGTGGTTTTGCCAGCATCCGGGTGGGAGATGATAGCAAACGTGCGTCTCTTGTTGATTTCATTGACAAAATTGCTATCACCCATACCTTCAAAATCCTAATTTGTACTTAAATTTGTACTTGTTTATAAAGTTACCCCCTTGGGGGACTGAAAAGCGCACTATTCTACAGAATAAGCGCCACGCTATACATTATTGCGCCAAAACCTTGTCCAGCTCGCTCAATTGCTGCTGATAAGTTTCTGGGTTTTCCGTTTTAAACTTCTCTAAGTTCAGGAGCTTCCATTTCACCGATGGAAAATCCTGAAAATCATAAATCGACCAGTCTGGTTCCAAACCATTAAGACTGAGCAAAAACGCTTTATCGCTTTCATTTAAACTAGACTGTATCGTTTCGATTAGTTGAAGCCTTGTGGCTTCATATTCATCGTAACGAAATTCTATTGCGCTCATACCTTCAAACTGGTTTTCAAACGCCATGCGCTGATCGAGCAAATGCGGATTTAACATTTCATGGGTCGGGCGATTACTACTCACCAGCCCAAATAAAAACCCGCATTTAATCTCATCCTTAAAGCCTTCGTTATCTAACAGAAGCTTTACATCAAACAAATCTCTTGGGTGCTGCCTATCCATCGCCGCACAAATCTTACCGCCATATAGCTGTCCTAACGGCACAATAGGCATGGCACAAAAAGCGTCAAACTGTTCTTGTGCAGCTTCGCAAAGCTGGGCTTTCGTAGCCTCACCGATCAAGCCACGCCCCACCATATTCACTTCAATCTTGATCATCACACCACGCTCATCAAGCTGGAGCTTACAAATATTTTCTTTATGCTGAATGCGTATCGATGGGCGCAAGCCCTCGATACGTTCTTTAATGCGAATAAGGGCTGCGTTAATGCCATCCAGCGTTTCATTGCGCTCAGCTATTTCAACGTAGGTTAAGTCGATATCAACCGATAGCCTTGGCATATCACGCACAAAAAGGTTGATTGCCGTGCCACCATGCATGGCAAAACAGGCCTCTTTAGCGACCTCTGGCAACACATCCAAGAGCAGCTTCACCTGTTTTGTATAGGCGTTATTCATGCCGCTGCCTCTCCATTGATTGAATCGAGAGCCTTGGGAACAGTTATCTGGTATTTCGCAACATAAACGCCATCACTCACGATGGCGCGCTTGCCTGAACCCAAATCGACCTTATCCAGATCGATATAACTGAGCCATTCATGACCTGCTTTATCTGCCAAATACAAAAACAGGCGCTTCACCTTCACAGAACTACACTCTTCCAATAATTTTTGCACTGTCGCTGGCCGCAAATTATTCAAGCCTTCCATAAGCTCAAACACTTCCATAAGCGGCTGAGATTTTGGCGCTAAATATAAGCACTCCATAACCGCGCGCGCGGGGCTGGATATCTTCACTTTAAAACTTTTATGATCGATCTCAACCAAGCCAAGATCAGGCGGCAAAAAGCTCGTCATCTTGCCCTCTACACTCAAACCCCAATCCCGCTTTTTAAACCAAAGCGGCAAGTTCTCATCCCTACCACCAAAAAGCTGCGCCTTCTTGGAAGACAGTTCTAAATAGTGAGCCTTCCCCTGCAATGACAGCGCCGTTTTAGCCGCTGGATGCACAAAGAGGCCTAGCTGAGACTGCAACGCATAGATGCCGCCCAGATAATCCACCTGATCACCATGGCGTATCAAGGCACCTGTGCCGATAGAATCAAACCACTGGCTTTTCTTGTACTGCTTTTGTAAGTCGAGGCTATAGCCCTGTTCTGTTAACCATGCCGAAGAGAGCACTATGCCTGAAGGCTGAGTGCTAAGCAGAGTGTTTAATTTTGACTCTCTTTCGGTATTCATACTTCCAATATATCTATTTTTATAAACTAAATCAATAAAAAGGTTTATATTATCTATTATTTGGGTATCTAAAATACCTAAATATACTGTTTTTTAAACAAAAAGAGCGATACTGGTATCGACATTGCTTTGACCCTTGCGACAGGACTAGGCGCAAGGGCTGCTTTTGGGGCTCAGTTTGGCTCGACAAGAGACAATACAAGCGAAGGATGAGCAATTAAGGCCGGTAGGCCGCTGAGCCCCAAAAGCGCGGTAGATTAAAGCCCCCACCGTAGCAGGGGCTTTACTTTTTTAATGGCTCCAAAATATATGCACTTCCTGATAGCCTGTTTCAATTGTAAAGATGTCGCCGCCTAGCTCCATATCACGCCCCATGCGTTCATAGTCGATATACATTTCTAAGTGGCTTGGAATATTGCCGGTGTCCTCGGTTAGCTCTTGGGCATAATCCGCCACACTGGTATGACACCCACAATAACTTTCATCTACGGCTTTTCTGGCGTCTTCAATGTCGCTGTAATAACCAAGTAACTCCGCGCCTAGCTCGCCGTGTTCCTCGATAAAACCAGCAACCTCGTGCGCACTGTCTATCCCTTCATACTCTCCCAAGCTGTAACTACCAAACCCCTCGTAATCATGGATTGCATATTCTTCTGCGTCCTCTTCAGGGCTTGATGCCAACATAGAATTAATCTGGTCTTGTATGTCGTCCAGCTCCTGCGTTGCGTCAATCCAGCACCCATGTAATTTACCGTTATTGTATGCCGCTAAACACGCCACATAGATGCTAATTTCTGCTGTTGATTTTGTCATTGTCTTCGCTCCTATTATTTAAAAAACACATCCCCTTTTGGGGTTAAAAACCCCAGAAAAAGAAGCGAACAAAGAGAGCGTAAGATCACATGTTTTGGCGTAATCCAGACAGGGGGAACCGCCCTGCCTGCACAAACCCATTGGTACTTTTAATGGGTGCGGAAGGCTGGGGGATGTCTTGATGAAGCCAAGTTGTGTGATATTTTGACGTTTACCCAAAAGGGGAACAGATAGAACCCTAAGCTGAACGCCAAAGCGTTCATTGCATATTCTGGCCGATCTTGATCACGGATTCTGGAATAAGTTGATCAGGCATTCTGGAAAATGTTGATCACCGATTCTGGATCAAGTTGATCACCTGCTG
>NZ_JAAELD010000344.1 GCF_024227015.1 Moraxella sp. | reverse complement strand
TAATTGGTTTGGGGTTTTGTCTTGGGGTGGTGTGGTGTTGGCATAAGATGAATTGACCAAAATCATCATGGCGATTAAGGATTTGGTAAAAAGGGTGGGGCGTTTTTTCATGAGTATTTTTCCTAAAATGATGAGTGTATTTTACCACAAACTTTTGCCCAATTTGCCAAAATCCATTATAATAGCCAACCATTTGCCCGAAGAATTTAGATTATGAGTCAATTGAACCCCCGCCAACAAGAAGCCTTAGCCCATGTGTCAGGACCGCTGCTCGTCTTGGCGGGAGCAGGTTCAGGTAAGACTTCGGTCATCACCCAAAAAATCGCGCATCTAATCACCAACTGTAATACGCCTGCCGAGCGCATCACGGCGATGACCTTCACCAACAAGGCGGCTCGTGAGATGAAAGCGCGTGTCTCTAAGCTTCTACCCAGTGAAAAAACTCGCGGACTGACGGTGTCCACCTTTCATCAGTTTGGCTTGCAGTTTTTGCGTTATGAGCTCATGCACACACCGCTTAAGGCGAATTTTAGCATCATGGATTCGGACGATTCTAAGCGACTGCTGATGGAGCTGATGATGCGAGACAACATGAGTGGCGCTGAGAGTCGCGAGCTGGCTGGTAAGGCGATGAAGTTCATCTCTGATTGGAAGAATGACTTGGTATCGCCTGAAGACGCTGCGCAAACACTGTCCGACCCAGAAGATCTGATGTTCGCCCATCTGTATGGGCTGTATGAGCGTAATCTGCGCGCGTATAATGCGGTGGATTTTGATGACTTGATCGTACTGCCTGCCAAGATTCTAAAAGATAACGAGATGGTGCGCGACAAATGGCAGCGCCGCATTCGCTATCTGCTCGTGGATGAATATCAAGACACCAACACCGCACAGTATGAGCTGGTTAAGCTACTGGTTGGAGCATCAGCGCGCTTCACGGTGGTGGGCGATGATGACCAATCCATCTACACATGGCGCGGCGCTAAGCCTGAGAACATGGCGCTGCTTAAGCAGGATTTTCCCAATCTACACGTCGTCAAACTCGAACAAAATTACCGCTCCACCAACCGCATTCTAAGCGCGGCGAATACGGTCATCGCCAATAACGAGCATATTTTTGATAAGGCGCTGTGGTCGGATAAGGGTGAAGGTGAGCGCATCCGAGTGATTACTTGCCCGTCGGATTTTGATGAGGCGGAACGCGTCGCCAAAGAAATCGTCGCACACCGTCTGCGTAATGGCAACACATGGGATCAGTATGCGGTGCTGTATCGCTCGAATTTCCAAGCGCGTGTGCTAGAGACCGAGCTGCGTCAGCTGAATGTGCCTTATAAGCTCTCGGGCGGCACGTCATTCTTTGCGCGTACTGAGATTAAGGACGTGATGAGCTATCTGCGTATTATCTTAAATCCTGATGATGACGCGGCGTTTTTGCGAATCATCAATACGCCTAAGCGAGGTATGGGCTCGGCGACGCTTGAGAAGCTGGGTCTGCTCGCCCAAGAATACGGTATCTCGCTACTGTCCGCGTGTTCTCATGCGGGGCTTAAGGCGGCAGTTGGCGCTAAGGCGAGCAATACCTTGTATGCATTTGCTGATTTTATTGAGCGTTACACGCGTGAGCTGTATGATAATGCTGACCCCATGCCACTGGTACGCCAGATGATCATCGAGACGGGTTATATTGACTATATCAAAGAAGACAGCAAAACCCCACAACAAGAAAAAAACCGGCTTGATAATATCGAATCTCTCTACCAGAGCATCGCGACACTCATCGACCGTGCCGAAGAGGATGAGGATAAGACCATCGAAGCGGTGATTCGTAAGATGATGCTGCTTGACATGCTCGAACAGCAACAAGAAGAAGAGAACACCAATAAGGTGAATCTGATGACGCTCCATGCTGCTAAGGGGCTTGAGTTTGATTATGTGTACATCATCGGTGTTGAAGAAGAGATTCTGCCGCACCGTAATTCGCTACTAGAAGAGAACATCGAAGAAGAGCGCCGCCTCATGTATGTGGGCATCACGCGTGCCAGATTGGAGCTGACTTTAACACTTGCCCAAAAACGTCGCGCAGGACGTGATTTTAAGCAGACGACCCCGTCTCGATTCTTAGAAGAATTACCAACCGACCACATGGATTATCCGGGCAAATCAGGTGTCAAAAAAGACCCAAAACTGGTCGCCCAAGACTACCTGTCGAACATCCAAGCCATGCTTGCAGCCAAGCGCGGTGGCTAATAACAAAAGTCGCAATGATATAAATGAAAAAACTGACATAAAAACTGTGCTAAAATGACCGCGACTTAAAAAACTGATTATAAAAAAGAATTTGGAGAGAATTGGTGCAAAGTGTTGACCATTCTGAATTGGAACATGCCTTACAGCGCATCACCGCCCTAAAAGAGCTGCCCGAACCACAGGCACTCAAGGAGCTGGTGGATCAGTTGCGCGTGAATGATGGCGACGAAGAGATCGCCAATGATAAGATGGATGAGCTGATCGAGCTCATCGAACAAAAACCCGAATATGGCGCATCGCTTGCCGCATTTATCCTAAGACTAACCAATAAATACAACCAAGTAACTCTATATACTGATACGGGCATCGCCTCGGATCATAGTTTTTCTTATAGTGTTAATCGCCTGATAGGGCATCGATTCTTGCCGCTGCTGCCCGATGAAGATTCGGTGGTGGAGCTGGCAAGTTATCTGTTCAATGAACGCAGCGATTTGCGTTGGGTGCGCATGATCGATGAAGATAAGTGGGATAAGCTGGTCGAGCTTGCGCATGTCGATGAGTCGGATCTAGCACTGGTGGCGACTGCCAAGAACAACATCCTAAACGCCATCGTTATCTTATCTTATCGTATCAGCGGCATGGGTCTGCATCCTGACCTGATGTCTGCTTATCCGCAGATGCTCAACCACTCCGCCGCTTTCGTCGCCCAGAACCAAGAAGCGGTATTGTTCGTGAATCAATACCGTAAGGCGCATGAGCTTGACCTTATGACGGACATCATGCCTGATGAGGACATAAGCCCTGCGCCGCTGCTTGTCATGCTAGAGCAGTGCGAAGAGATTGTCACCAGCGTGCGTAAGCGTATCTATAAGACAGGTATTTCGATTCGCCTGACGAACATGCTCGTGCGACTAGAGCAGAGCCTGCATCGCATGCAGGTATTGATCGAGCTGGTATCAGACATCGACAAGAAACGTGACAAGGCCATCGTGGAGCTGACCGCGCAGATTGTACGCACCGCCAAGACGCGTTATAGTTTTGGTTATTTAATTGAGAATAATACCAAGCTGCTGTCGCGTAAGGTTACCGAGAATGCCAGCCGTGTTGGCGAGCATTACATCAGTACTGATCGCACAGGCTATCGCAAGATGTTCAAAAAAGCGGCGATCGGTGGTTTTTTCATTGCTTTCATGGCGACGATGAAAACCTTGGGCTCGTCATTGGTGCTGGCACCGATTGGTAAGGCTTTTATTAACAGCATGATCTATGGCTTGGGCTTTGTGACGATTCACATTGCAGGCGGTACGGTTGCCACTAAGCAGCCTGCGATGACAGCTGCTGCAATCGCCTCGACCATCTCGCATGGCGCCGGTAACAAAAAAACCCAGCAGCTCACCAAGCTTTCTGAATTGATCGTCGATATCTTGCGTACGCAGTTTGTGGCGATTTTGGGTAACATTTCAATTGCGATGCCGATCGCACTGATGATCGCCTATGCTTGGCTATATTTCACGGGTGCGCCGATGATTGATGGTTCGAAGGCGGCGCATCTGCTGCATGAGCTTGATCCGATTCGTTCATTGTCACTGCCACATGCGGCGATCGCAGGCGTGTTCTTGTTCTTGTCGGGGCTGATTGCAGGTTATTATGACAATCTTGCCGCCTATAATAAAATCGGTGAGCGCATCCGCAGACATCGCTTGTTGTCGCACATCATGCCTAGCAAATGGCAAGATAAGCTTGGTGGTTTTATTGAGGCGAATCTGGGTGCGATCATGGGTAACTTTATCTTTGGTTGCTTCCTAGGTAGTACAGCGACGATTGGTTACATGCTTGGGTTGCCGCTGGACATTCGCCACATTGCTTTTGCGTCAGCGAACCTCGTGCATGGGCTGTTCTACCTGTCGCCACAGGATTTGACTTGGGGGCTTGCGTTACTGTCCTTTGTTGGCGTGCTGCTCATAGGTATGGTGAACTTGATGGTAAGCTTCTCATTGGCGCTGTTCGTGGCACTGCGCTCAAAAGAAGTAGAATTCTTTGAATGGAAAAAGCTGAATAGCTTGGTATGGAAGCACTTCTTGGTTAATCCTTGGGATTTCTTCTTTCCTAGAAGTGAGTCGGTGAAATATGCTCAGATTGACAGTGAAGGGCGTGTGATCTATGAAGAGGTGTCAGATGAGAAAGAACCCAACACGCGTGTACTGCCTGATAACTATGTCGTGCGCCGCCTAGGTCGTAAACCTAAGGATAAAGACAAAGAGCAAGATAAAGACAAATCAGGCGATGAGAATAAAGACATTCGTGAGGCGATCGCTGAACATCACAGCGATGATGAAGATGTTGAGGCGGTAGAGGTTAGAGAGGATCAAAATACCACGCCACTACCCAAACCTGATAAGCCACCAAAACTACCTAAGTAATGCTATAATCAAAACACTGCCCCTCACTGGGTGGTGTTTTTAATTTTTTAACGACTGTGCTTGGTGATATGCCGTAATGTGTAAAATTAAGAGATTGATATGTCTAATGATTTTGTCAAATTCATCTAGGATGAGCTGAGTGGTTATTATAAATTCACTTACAAGAAGATGTTCGGTGAGCATTGTCTGTTCTATGGCGATAAGATCATTGCGATCATTACCGACGACGATGAAATCTTTGTGAAGGTAGATGAAGAGACACGCCATGAGTTTGTTCAGGCGGGCGGTCATCCATACACCTATGTCGCGCAGGGTAAGCAGCGGGTGATGCATTACATGAGCGTGCCAAGCGAAGTGACTGATGATCGTGATGAGCTGGTACATTGGTTTGGGCTGGGTGTTAAGGCGTTAAAGAGCACGGATAAATAACCCAAATGCGATGATAAATGTAGCCTCTGATGCCAATGCTTGAATGATAATGGCAAAATGATATTACACAGCGATGACGGTGCATGTGGGCAGGATTTGATATAATGCCACCACTACAATTAGCCACAATCAAATCCGATAACAGAGAATCTTATGAATAATGCACATAATATATCAGCCCCATTTGTCCTAAATAATGGCGTCACAGTACCTAACCGTCTCGTCGTCGCTCCGATGACGCATTATGCATCGAATCCTGATGGTACATTGTCCGATGAAGAGCGTGATTTCTTAATGGGGCGCTCGGATGATTTTGGGTTATTCATCACAGCAGCGACCCTAGTTCATCCAACTGGCAAAGCGTTCGTTGGTCAGCCGTGCGCTTATGATGAGCAGCATTTGCAAAGTTTGACTCAGATTGCAGACATCATTAAGAAGGGTGGCGCGAAAGCAATCTTGCAGATTCATCATGGC
>NZ_JAAELD010000343.1 GCF_024227015.1 Moraxella sp. | reverse complement strand
AGAAGGCTGGCAACGGACTGGATTAAGTATTTCAAGCATCCTTTGTTATTGTTGGAGACATTTGTTGATCCCAGGCATTTTCAGGGCACCCTCTACAAAGCAGCCAACTGGCAGCTATTGGGGTCAACGCGTGGATTTAGCCGCATTAGCGGTGGCGCTTATGAGCCTAATGCATCCCCTAAAATGGTCTTTGCTTATCCCTTGCAACGCAATGCACGTAGACTGTTGAGCCAATCTAAACTTAAACCTGAATATCAATTTGGAGAGACGACACTGATGATCACCGCTGCACAGATGAAAACACTTCCTGAACTGTTTAACGAGATTGAGGATCCCAGACGCGCCGAGGGGCAACGCCATCGCTTATCGACGATTCTGGGCATTGCGACAGGAGCGGTATTATGTGGTCGTGTGGGCTACAAGGGGATTGCCCAGTGGGCGCAGTCTTTGGGTCAGGATGCCCGTGCTCGTTTCAGGTGTAGCTATAAAAATGAGCGCTATATCGTGCCCAGTGAATATGTCATTCGTCAAATCTTGATTCGGGTTGCGCCAGATGCACTAGACCGAGCGCTCAAGCAATGGAGTGCGTTGTATGCCGTAGAAGACGAAAGCCTCGCGATCGATGGCAAAACCATGTGCAACGCACTAAACGGCGAAGGTAAACAAGCCCATATCATGAGCGCCATTGGCCATCAAAGCATGAGTTGTCACGCCCAAAAAAAGTCGGCGAACTTCAGTTAGATGATGGCAGTAGCAAGCAAACCAATGAGATCAAAATAGCCGCGCCTTTGCTCGCGCCTCTGGATATAGATGGCGTGGTGATCACGGCTGATGCGCTACTCACCCAACGTGAGTTTGCACGCCATCTTGTGGAGGATCGACGCGCGCATTATCACTTTACGGT
>NZ_JAAELD010000342.1 GCF_024227015.1 Moraxella sp. | reverse complement strand
CCAAAGAGCGGTATTTTTTGATAGCTTATTTGATAATTAACAATCAATTTTTCAATCAATCTTCATAATTATCAATACTCGGACAAGAACAAATCAAATTCTTATCGCCATACACATCGTCCACACGCCCCACGCTCGGCCAGAATTTGTGAGCCTTGATATAGGGTAGTGGGAACACTGCTTCTTCACGGCTGTATGGGTGCGCCCAGTCGCCCGTTACGACAAAGGCGGTATGCGGGGCATTGACAAGCGGATTATCGTCCGCCGTCCAGCCGTCCGCTCCTGCTTTGACTTTTAGGGCTTCTTGCTTGATTTGCTTCAACGCTGAGATAAAGCGGTCAAGCTCGCCCACACTCTCGGACTCGGTCGGCTCAATCATGAGCGTACCTGCTACAGGGAATGACATGGTCGGAGCATGAAAGCCATAGTCCATCAAGCGTTTGGCGATGTCGGTTTCGCTAATGCCCGTCTCTTCTTTTAGTGGGCGAATGTCCACGATACATTCGTGAGCGACAAAGCCATTTTTGCCAGTGTACAAAATCGGATAGTCATTTTCTAGCGATTTTGCGACATAGTTGGCGTTCAATAAAGCACGTTTGGTCGCTGATAGCAGACCGTCCGCCCCCATCATCGTGATATACATCCATGAGATTGGCAAAATGCTTGCCGAACCGTAGGCGGACGATGATACCGAGCCTTGACCGTCAGAGGCATTCATCACGCCTGTTACGCTGTGGCTTGGCATGAATGGGGCAAGGTGCGATTTTAGACCAATTGGACCCATACCCGGGCCACCGCCACCGTGTGGGATACAGAACGTCTTATGTAGGTTCATGTGTAGCACGTCCGCCCCCACGTCCGCAGGTTGCATGATAGCGACTTGGGCGTTCATGTTCGCCCCGTCCATGTACACCTGTCCGCCATGCTTGTGGATAAGCTGACAAATATCACGAATGCCCTCTTCATACACGCCATGCGTGGACGGATAGGTAATCATCAACGCACCCAAACGCTCGCTATACTCTTCGCATTTTGCCTGTAAATCCGCCACGTCCACGTTGCCCTTGTCATCGGTTGCCACCACCACAACTTTCATGCCAAGCATTTGGGCGGTGGCAGGGTTGGTGCCGTGTGCCGAACGTGGGATTAGGCAGACATCACGTCCGCTCTCGCCACGGCTTTCGTGATAACGGCGAATGAGCAATAGCCCTGCATACTCGCCAGACGCACCAGAGTTGGCTTGCATACTAATCTCATCAAAGCCTGTGATTGCTCGCAGTTGAGCTTGTAGGCTTTCAATCATCTCATGATAGCCTGCCACTTGCTCTTGTGGGGCGAATGGGTGAACATTTGCAAACTCATTCCAAGTAATCGGCAACATCTCGCTTGTGGCGTTGAGTTTCATTGTGCAAGAACCGAGTGAAATCATCGAACGGTTCATCGCCAAATCCTTATCTTCTAAGGATTTAAGATAGCGGAGCATTTCGTGTTCGGTGTGATAGCTGTTAAAGGTTGGGTGCGTGAGAATCTCATCAGTGCGAAGTAGCTCGCCCAAGATGACTTCCGCTTTGTCAAGCTCGCCTGTCGCCCCAAAAATTTTGCACAGCTCATCAAATTCATCTCTTTCGGTCAATTCATGAAACGATACAGAAATGCCGTGATTGTCGTGCTTCCATAGGTTGTAGCCTTTTTCGCTGGCAAGGGCGTACACTTTATCGGCTTGTTCTTGATTGTCAAAATCCACAAGCACGGTATCAAAAAACACCTCATGACGTACGTTCAGCCCTGCCGATTTTACCGCTTTGGCAAAGGCGACCGCTAGGGCGTGAATGCGTGTGGCAATAAGTTTTAGACCGCTCGCCCCGTGATACACGGCATACATACCGGCTAGATTGGCAAGCAACACTTGGCTTGTGCAAATGTTGGAGTTGGCTTTTTCACGGCGGATATGCTGTTCACGGGTTTGCAGTGCCATGCGTAGGGCGGTGTTGCCTTGTGCGTCTTTTGACACGCCGATGATACAACCGGGGGCAGAGCGTTTGTCCTTGTCTTTAAAGGCAAAATAGGCAGCGTGCGGGCCGCCAAAGCCCATGGGCACGCCAAAACGCTGAGTGCTACCTAGGGCAATGTCCGCCCCCATGTCGGCAGGGGATTTTAGCAGTACAAGGCTCATGATGTCGCTTGCAACAATGGCGTACGCCCCTTTTTCCTTCACGCTTGCGATAATGTCATTTAAGTCCACCACGTCGCCATCTTTGCCGACATATTGGAAAAACGCCCCAAAAAACTCGCCATTTTTGGCAACATTAAAATCACCCACCACTACATCAAAACCAAAATATTTGGCACGGGTGCGAATCACATCAAGGGTCTGCGGATAGGTACGCTCGTCCACAAAAAAGGCGTTGGATTTTGATTTACTTACACGTTTTGCCATTGCCATGGCTTCGGTAGCAGCAGTTGCT
>NZ_JAAELD010000341.1 GCF_024227015.1 Moraxella sp. | reverse complement strand
GATGCGTATCTGCAGTGGATGAAAGACCAGGGCCACCCTGACAGTACCCGCGACGATTACCAACGCGAACTTGAGCACTTTATCGCATTTGTGCAACACGGCCGCTTAAGGTGGGATCAGATTTTTAGCTTCGATGTGCTCATCCTATTCCAAAAAGAGGTCGGCAAAAGCTACGGACGGGCGCTCAGAGCACTTTCGTGGTATTTGTTTATTCACCAAAAAATTAAACGGCCCATCGAAAAGCACTTTGTGCCGCTGCCGCCGGTCTATGAGCAGTATCTGGCCTATCGGCAAAAAAGCGGACAGGTAACTGAGCGCACCGTCAAGCAAATACGCCGGGTGCTGGTGGCATTCGAGCACTACTTGAAAAAATCTGACATTGATCTTGGCACCTTAAAAATTGATCAGATCGACGACTTTTTGGCTCAGTTTTTAGTCGGCTTTGCACCGGCTACCTGTCGGCTTTACCGCGGTTGTCTCAAAGGCTTTTTAAGGCATCTGTACCAGCACAAAAACGGCCGCAATCTGGCACCGCTGGTAGTGGGCAAAAGATTATATGCCCAGCAAAAACCGCCAAAGTTTCTACGTCCTGCCGAAGTCAAAAAGCTCTTTGCCGGTTTAAGCCTGTCTTCGCCCTGCGCAATCCGGACCTATGCCACGGTGCATCTGGCTTATTTATTAGGGTTACGTCCCGTTGAAATCCATCGTATCAGCTTAGATGATATCTGTTTTACCAAGGCCGAGTTGCGCATCAAGAGAAGAAAAAACGACAATCCCATGGTGCTGCCGATACCGTCGGCCGCACTCAAAGCCATCAGTGTCTACATGATCGGCGCCCGGCCCAAAAGCAGGTGCCGCACGCTTTTTTTAAGCCATCAAAGCCCTCACGGACCATTGTGTGCGGGGGCGGTGGCCTATTACATGACGGCGGCCATCAGACAAGCCGGGCTGACTGGCACCGCTTACTGGCTGCGTCACACCTATGCACAAAATCTTTTGGAAAGCGGCGCTACAATTTTTGAAATCAAGCAGATGCTCGGACACGATAAAATTGAGTCCACCAAAGTCTATCTTCACGTGCACATTAAATTGATGCGAAAGGTGCTCTTTGATGAATAAAGTGTTTGAAAGTTTTATGGCTCCCCAATTAAAACAGTTTAGCGCCTATCGCAAACAGCTCGGATATGAGCCTGATGGGATCCGTTCCGTGCTGTTGGACTTCGACCGCTATTTGCAAAAACGAGCGGTTCCAGACCTAACCCACTTGACCCCGGCCTTTTTTCTTAAACTCAGAGCCGGCATCCATGAAGATCCTAATACTGTCAATCGAGTTTTGTCCGGGCTGCGTGCGCTGTTTGCCTT
>NZ_JAAELD010000340.1 GCF_024227015.1 Moraxella sp. | reverse complement strand
CGGCATGCATAACACCACTGCCGCAGATAATGATGCCACTCTTACTTGCGAGTAATAATTCGATAGCTGCTTCAACCAACTGTGGATCAGCCTGCGACCTTGTTGACGGAAAGCCACCCAGGCATGCATCGGCGTAGATATCGTCCGCGTTGGCACTTGCTTTTTGGGTATCGAATGGAAAACCCAGATGCGCTGCCCCAGGTGTTGCTGAAGTCATAGCGCGGAAAGCTGCCCGCACCTGGGCTGGTAAGCGGGCCGCGTCATCGAGCATATCGGATGATTTTGTTATCGGTGAAAACAGTGCCTTTTGATCCAGCTCTGTTAATGGGAAACGACCTCTTGCACTTGTGGAAACATCGCTGGTGATGGCCAGCACCGGAATACTAGAATCGTTTGCTTCTACAATACCCGGAAGGATATAAGTAGCACCCCCTCCTGAAGGCCCTTCGCACACACCTACCTTGCCTGTAAGGCGTGCATAGGCATCAGCCATATAAGCGGCATGGCGCTCGTCGCGTGTCAGTATATGCTGGATATCATGGTCGAGACGATACATAGCATCATAAAATGGTAGCGTGGTATCACCGCATAAACCAAAAATATGTTTTACCCCATGCGCTTCCAGCATGCGTACCATTGCCTCGGCACCTGTTATGGATTTATCATCATCCGGCATTTTAAAACCTGAATTGAGAAGGCTACTGAACGGCACAATAACACAAAATACCTGCGTATTAGTATTTACCAATTAGCAAATATGCCTGAAATAGTCACAATTATTTGGTCTTGTATTGGGTGCGTAGAGCAGTATGAACTGTATATATATACTGTTGCGATGACAGCCACCACCGGCCGCTTGAAATAGGAATTAGAAAAATAACCATAAAGCCTTCATGGCTAATTTAAAGACTGTCTCGACAGCGTGCTGAACATTTAAATCAACCCTGACAGAGTTTTGAACGGCCTCCGCAGTAATAGTAGAGAGAAAACTACAGTGTTTGCAATTGATATCTTTCTGATAGATCATTGCTTTCATCACCTCGCACAACTTTTTTTAAATAGAATCTTGAATGGGCAGTTTAATTAAATCAGTACTAGTTGTTTTTGCACTTCAATTCGTTCTGTCTTGTGGCGGTGGCGGTGGCGGTGGCGGCGGTGATGATGGCGATGGTGATGATGGCGATGGTGATGATGGCGGTGGCTCTGGTACTGATACACGCACCACATCATTTTTTGTTAAAAACAATGAACCAGCTACCATTGCAACCTATGATACTTCTGGTAATACCTATGGCGTCACACTCTCTACTGATGGCAATACCGCTTATGTCGCTGATGGCTTGTATGGTCTTCAAATCATTGATATCTCAATACCTGCATCACCTGCTTTAATTGGCACCCGTCATACTTCTAGTTTAGCCTATGGCGTCACGCTCTCTACTGATGGCAAAACTGCTTATGTCGCTGCTGCCAATGCCGGTCTTCAAATCATTGATATCACAACACCTGCATCACCTGCTTTAATTGGGACCTATGATACTCCTGATTGGGCCTATGGCGTCACACTCTCTACTGATGGCAATACCGCGTATGTCGCTGATAGAAACGCCGGTCTTCAAATCATTGATATCACAACACCTACATCACCTGACTTGATTGTGAGCTTTGATACGTCCGGTTCTGCCAGGGGCGTCACTCTCTCTGCTGATGGCGAAACAGCTTATGTCGCAAATGGTGGTGCTGGTCTTCAAATCATTGATATCACATCACCTGCATCACCTTCTTTAATTGCGACCTATGGTACTTCTGGTTATGCCTTGGGCATCACGATCTCATCTGATGGCAATACCGCTTATGTCGCTGATGATGATGGCGTTCAAATCATTGATATCACAACACTTGCATCACCTGCTTTAATTGCGACCTATGATGCTTCTCGTGCGGCCGAAAGCGTCACGCTCTCATCTGATGGCAATACCGCTTATATCGCTGATTATTCTGCCGGTCTTCAAATCATTGATATAACAGTACCTGCATCACCTTCTTTAATTGCGACCTATGATACTTCTGATCATGCCTTTGACGTCACACTCTCTACTGATGGCAATACCGCTTATGTCGCTGATTACTCTGCTGGTCTTCAAATCATTGACCTAACTGTAAATTCTCAATATGAAGCTGCAGGCTTTGGAACCGACACCATTAGTTTGCTAATTCACAACTCAGTACAGGCAACATTTGACTTAAGTATTAGTACGGATAGATCAGACCTTATTTCTAT
>NZ_JAAELD010000339.1 GCF_024227015.1 Moraxella sp. | reverse complement strand
TTTTGGTATCCAACATTAACTTTGGACGCTCTAATTTATAGGAAATAAAATCATGCAATTAACCGATCCTTCTTTATTTCATCAACAAGCTTATATTAATGGTCAATGGTTTGATGCCAAAACGACTATTGAAGTCACAAATCCCGCAGATAATTCTGTGCTTGGCACGATACCCAATATGGGGCAAAGTGAAACAAATAAGGCTATCGCCGCTGCTCATGTCGCAATGCCAGAATGGCGCAATAAATTGGCTAAAGAACGTGCTGCTATTATGCGCCGATGGTTTAACTTGATTCTGGAAAATCAAAAAGACTTAGCCATATTAATGACGGCTGAACAGGGCAAACCCTTAGCGGAATCGCAGGGCGAGATCGCTTATGGTGCCTCTTTTATTGAGTGGTTTGCTGAAGAAGCCAAGCGCGTTTATGGTGATGTCATTCCTGAGCCTATGCCAGGGCGACGTGTTGTGGTAATTAAGCAGCCAATAGGCGTAGTCGCGGCGATTACGCCTTGGAACTTTCCGAATGCCATGATTACCCGTAAAATTGCGCCAGCTTTAGCGGTGGGCTGCACCGTCGTCGTAAAACCGGCGCAAAGCACTCCCTTTTCAGCATTGGCATTAGCAGAGTTAGCAGAAAGGTCAGGTTTTCCTCAAGGAGTTATTAATATTGTCACAGGAAACTCTAAAGCGATTGGGGCAGAATTAACCGCTAATCCCTTGGTGAAAAAGTTATCTTTTACCGGCTCAACCAGTATCGGTAAATTACTTATGGCACAATGTGCCGATACAGTCAAGAAGGTTTCTTTAGAATTAGGTGGCAACGCGCCCTTTATTGTATTTGATGATGCCAATTTGGATGCCGCCGTTGTAGGCGCGATTGCTTCTAAATATCGCAATACAGGGCAAACTTGTGTTTGTGCTAATCGCCTATTGGTTCAAGAGGGCGTTTATGATGAATTTGCGGCTAAATTAGCAGACGCTGTTAGTCAACTGAAAGTCGGAGACGGGTTGAAAGGGGAAACACAACAAGGTCCTCTTATTAATATGGCAGCCGTCGAAAAAGTTGAAGAGCATATCAATAATGCGGTATCTCAAGGTGCCAAAATCGTTTGTGGTGGAAAGCGTCATACATTGGGCGGCACCTTTTTTCAGCCGACAATTTTAACCGATGTGACACCCGATATGCGGATCGCTGGTGAAGAAACATTTGGTCCCGTCGCGCCGCTCTTTCGTTTTAAAACAGAAGAAGAAGCGATTGCATTAGCAAATGACACGCCCTTTGGATTAGCCGCCTATTTCTACAGCCGTGATTTGGGGCGCGTTTGGCGAGTCGCGGAAGCATTAGAATATGGTATGGTTGGCATTAACGAAGGCATTATTTCCACCGAAGTTGCACCGTTTGGGGGCGTGAAGGAGTCTGGAATAGGGCGAGAAGGCTCTAAATATGGCAGTGATGATTTTCTGGAAATCAAATATATATGTATGGGTGGATTATAAGTGGAATGGTTTCGAGGTTT
>NZ_JAAELD010000338.1 GCF_024227015.1 Moraxella sp. | reverse complement strand
TTGACAACCATGTGGAGATGATTGAAGGGCTCGCCAAATTTGGCATACAGACCTATTATGGCGACGCCACACGACCCGACATGCTAAAAAGTATCGGGCTAAAAAACGCCAAAATGCTCGTCATCTGCCTTGTCAATGAACAAGCGTCCACCGATATTATCCATTTTGTTCGCCGTCATTATCCGCATTTGACGATTTTAGCTCGGGCGTATGACGCTCGCCATACTTTTGATTTGCACCATGCTGGGGCGAATTATATCATCAGAGAGACAGCCGATTCTGCCATTCGTAGCGGTCGCATTGTGCTAGAACAGCTTGGTCTGCCCCGTGATAAAGCCCGTGAGCTGTCCAAGTTCTATGAAGCCCGTGAACGTCATCATCTGGGGCGTGCGTCCTATCTGTATGACCCTGCCGTGTCGGTCTATGATAATGATGAAATGATGAACCTTATCAAGGACTTACGAGAAGAAACGCACGAGATGATGAGTGCAATACGCCGTGGTGAGAGCGTGGACTGGCAAGAAGACCCAGAATGCTGGACGAGAACGAAGAAGGGGATTAGTTAAACGTCCTAACCCATTCAAGTACCAATCTCACCTGCTCATCATAATCACTCACTCTATGGTCGCCCCCGTCTTGGGCGACAATGTCCGCCCCACAACTTTCAAAAAATGCTTTTGTGGCGTGGGCGTCTAATAACTCATCACCCATTTTTAACAGGACTTTGATTTTGTGGGGATTTTTGGTGGTCAAACGGTGCTTTTCAAACCACGCCAAATCCCCATAGCAAATTTGCCAGCCGCCTGTCGTGGTGTAGATGACGGCATCATCTGCGAGCGTTTGTCCGTCAAAATTATCCGTTAAAAATCGGGTAAAGCTCAAATCAGGGCGTATGCTTGGATTTAACAGCACCGCAGGCGTGCCTGTCATGTCGGATAAAAGCGTGGCAAAATACCCGCCCAAAGACGAGCCAACCAGCACGGCATTCGGATTGTCTTGTAGCAATGCCAAAATTTTGGCAACCACGTCATCAGGCGGACAGTTTAAATCAGGGCGCAGCGTGTCTATCCCGAGCGCTTTGGCATGATTGGCGGTGATGACAGCTTTGTTGGCGTTAGGATCGGCATCTAGCCCGTGCAGGTAAATGATGGTCATGGGATTTCCTGTATTTGTACAGACAAAGTATTGATTAATCAACAAAAAATCGTTATAGTAATATTTTTGTCACGGTTTTTTATGTCGCAATTTGAATTGTTCGACATCGACAGCCCATGCATTGGTGTCTGCCAGATGAACAAGAAAGGCTACTGCATCGGCTGTCTGCGCAATCGCACAGAACGGCAGACGTGGCACACCCTTGGGGACGATGACAAGCACCGAATCCTAAACCGAATCATCAGACGACAACGCAAGCTCATGGATGCGCGCCGCCAAAGACAGCAAGCAGAGCTGGACTTTTTTGGCGTGCGAGAACAGCTTAGCCTAGACGGCTCTTAATCGCGCGTTTTCACATCGATAAGCTCAATCTCAAAGGTTAGATCCGAATTCGGTGGAATCTTCCCCACTGCACGCTCGCCATAGCCAAGGCGTGCAGGCACGAAAAGCTGTCTTTTGCCACCGACTTTCATTGTATCGAATGCTGGCAGCTCAAGCTCAGTACCCCACTTTTGAACGAGCTTTGTACCGATCTCACTGCCCAATACGCCCAGATCCCACCCCTTAATCACTCGCCCCGTACCGATGACGCACTCGAATGGCTGTCCTCGACTGTGCGATGAATCAAACACCGTGCCATCCGCCAGATAGCCCGTATAATGAGCGGTGATTAATGCGCCACGTTCAGCGGCTTTGCCCGTGCCTACAATGAGGTCTTGTGTCTTAAAATCAGTCATGTTGTCCTTGGTGCTGCTGCATCTTTTGTTGTAAGTTATGTTTAACGTTTGGCCATTCATCCGCTGTGATGCTGTACATCACCGTATCACAAATGATGCCGTCTTGGGTAGTGCGTTGATTGCGAATGATGCCGTCTTTTTTGACACCTAGTCGCTCAATTGCCGCCTGTGAACGTGCGTTTAAGCTGCTGGTTCTAAGCGCAACCGTCTGATAAGACAACACCTCAAAGGCATACCTCATCAGCAGAAACTTACAGGCAGTGTTCACGCGCGTGCGCCAATAACTCTTGGCATACCAAGTATAGCCAATCTCAAGGCGTAGGCAATGTGGCAAAATATCATGATAACTCGTACTGCCAATCGCGTGCCCTGTGGTCTCATCGATGACTGCAAAGGCAACTCTATCCGTCATCGCATGAGCCGTAGCGATGTATTCATGAACTTTATCAGGGCTTGGCGCGCTGGTATAAAGCAGCTCCCACAGATTGCCATCTTGGCACGCCTGCACCAAATCAGCCTCATGACGACAATCCAATAACTCTAGTCGTACGCCATCATGCGATAGCATCAGATCAGACGGTAATTGCAAAAGTTTCAAGAGGTTATCCCCTTAATCAGCTCAAATCGTGGCACATCTTGCCCATCGACATTCACCATCTCGTGAAACATATTGGCAGGTCGCACCCACACACCATAGTCACCATACAGCGCCCGATATACCACAAGACGCTCTTCGGTCTCGCTATGCTTTGCGGTGTGCAGGACTTGGTACAGATTGCCCTTATAGTGACGATAGATGCCCGTCTGAACCTTATTCATCACGCACCCGAACCTTCGCCACTGACTGCAAGCCTTGGGCATCTGTTAGCAGATAGACTTCGCAATTTTTTGGCCGAATGGCAAGCTCATACGCACGAAAAGCAGGCATGTCCATCATGCGCGTACCATCGCCATGAATGATCTGCCACATCAACATACCAATCCACATACCGTGGGTAAATACAACGTAGTTACCATCTGGCAGCTCATCGAACATCTGGCGTACCGTACGCACTCGCTCCACGAACCGCTCATAGGTATCTTCTGCTGTGCCATCCTGATAGGACGTATCACCCTGCTGCCAAAAATCTTCCGCCGTGGCAATCAAGTCCTCAAAGGACAAATCCTTAATGCGATCAAAGTCCAAATAATCAAACTCATGCAGCGCCTCGATCACCTTTGCCGTGCTGCCAAGCTGTGCCAAAAACGGCGCGGCAGTCTGTGCCGTACGTACATAGTGGGACGTGAACACACCATCGATCGGCTGCTGAATATTAACGCTTAGCCATTCGGAGAGCTCTTCGGCCTCCATTCTGCCGACATCGGTCAGATTGATCACGGGGTTTGGACGAATGGCAAGGCGGGCGTTGGACTCACTCTGAGCGTGGCGGATAAGGTAAATTTTTTTCATGATTATTGGTATTCTTTGGCGATTGGGTTAAATAGCAGCTCTTGGCTAAAGTCGACATAATTGATCTGCTCGCCACTCTCATCGATTGGCATGTCACCCACAAAATGCAAACGGATCGGATAATATGTCGCACCATTATTTACAACACTAGGTGTGCTCTCATAGCTATATGCCAAAGGGTTGTCCTCGCCATAGATGCCGCTGGTGTCAGTACCGCCATCCCCAACATAATAAGCGCCAATATAATTAGACTCTAGAAGGTGTAGTGCCAACCATACAGACTCACAAACCCCAGTACTACAATAACCCAGATTCATCAAAGAACCCATCAGTGATTTTCCCAGTGGCTGTATGGTGCCTGCAATATCTTCGCTGTTAAAGCTAGAGCGACCCCAGCTGCCTCCCATACCATCATACCCATCTGGCGTTCTACTGACCAACTCATAACCACCCAAAGGCGATTCCTTAAAAATATATAAATCCACAGACGCATCGCAGACATGACAAGCAACCAAATTGCCATCTTCATCGAATGACGGCTTTTCAATCGCGATTAGATAACGCTTTTGCCCATCTTGATTTTCATATTCAATGACAGGATGCATCAGTGCAACGACACTCTCGCCAATTTCGGAAGTTTCGTCTAGTACAACATTTGGAAATTGGCTTAACTCATCATCAGCAATGTACGCATTACCTAGCATTTTTCCTGCGTATAGCGCACGCATGATGCTCTTAAAGCTCAGATCTCGCACTTTGGTTTGCTGCATTTGGCTTGATGAGAAACTTTGAGCATGTGCATCATTCGCTGCCACACCCATTGTGGTCGCCATCGCCAGAGTCATCGCCAACAGTATTTTTTTCATGACCTAATTCTCTATTCAATAAAAACAACCAAGATGACAGAATCACCTTGGTTGGGTTCATTATGCAACGCTTACTCTGGCATACGCCTTTTTCCCTGCCTGTATCACCACCGTCTGTCCCACGCTTAGGGCAAAACTTGCGTCCACGACTTGTCCGTCCACTTTGACTGCCCCACGAGAGAGCATGTCTTTGGCTTGGGCGGAATTTTTGGCAAGGCTGGCTTGATTTAGCACTTGGGTGATAAAGAGTTTGTCCGCACCGTCAAGCGTGAGCGACACTTCGGGCAAATCAATGGGCAACTCCCCGTCCGCCAAGCGGTTGCCTGCCGAGCGGTGGGCGTTGTCGGCAGACTCTTTGTCATGAAAACGCTCAATCAACTCATGGGCTAGGATTTTCTTTAATTCTTGGGGATTGCGACCGTTTGCCATTTCATCAAGCAAAGCGTTCACTTCACTCATCGGTTTAAAGCTCAAAAGCTCAAAATAGCGAGCGATGAGCGTGTCGGGCATGGATAGGATTTTTTGATACATCACGCCAGCAGGTTCGTCAATGCCAATGTAGTTGCCAAGCGATTTGGACATTTTTTGTACACCGTCTAAGCCTTCCAAAAGAGGCATGGTCAGGCACACCTGTGGCTCTTTGCCGTAACGACCTTGCAGGGTACGTCCCATAAGCACGTTAAAGGTCTGGTCAGTTCCGCCAATCTCCACATCAGCTTCCATGGCAATGCTGTCATAGCCTTGCACGAGTGGGTACAAAAATTCATGAATGGCGATTGGGGTTTGGCTGTTGTAGCGTTTTGAAAAGTCATCACGCTCTAACATACGAGACACAGTCAGCTGGCTGGCTAGGGCAATCATATCCCCTGCACTCATCTTGCCAAACCAGTCGGAGTTGAACATAATGGTCGTTTTGTCTTTGTCTAGGATTTTAAAGACTTGCTTGGCGTAGGTTTCGGCATTTGCCTTGACCTGCTCTTCTGATAGCGGTGGGCGAGTGGCGTTTTTGCCAGACGGGTCGCCAATGCGAGCGGTGTAGTCGCCAATCAAAAACAACACTTCATGCCCCAATTCTTGAAAAGCACGCAGTTTATTCAGCACCACCGTATGCCCAAAATGCAAATCAGGGGCGGTAGGATCCATGCCAAGTTTGATACGCAAGGGGCGACCTTTGGCGAGTTTTTTTAACAAATCTTCTTCGGAATAAATCTCAACCACGCCACGTTTTAGTAGTTCAAGTTGTTCGGCAGGGGGCAGGAAATTTGACATGGGACACCTTAAAAAATTCAAAATACACAAAATTAGTCTAGTATAGCAGAATTTTTGGGATGAAAAAACGCCAAGCATCGGATTTTCTTTGCCATTATTCGCCCTTAGGCTTATAATAGACAAAACACCGCCAGACACGTTATGGCATGGTTAGTTATGCAAAATTAGCACATTCAAATACATCGATACGCCTTACAATAAGCAAAAATTAGGCAAGTACGGGACTTAATTATGAAAACACAGCAATTTCGCCTGCCCGAATGGTTCAGCTCTGATCTGGTCGCAGGCATGAAGCGCGGCATCGAAAAAGAAGGCTTGCGCATGCGCCCTGATGGCTATGCCGCCAGGACGCCGCACCCCGCCGATCTAGGCTCAAAGCTAACCCATCCCTACATCACGACCGACTATTCTGAGAATTTACTTGAGCTCATCACCAAGCCTTTTTCATCAATCAAAGAAGCCTTGGACATGCTAAGAGAGCTGCATGTGCTCGTGCACCGCTCATTGGGCGATGAGCTGATGTGGCCGCTGTCCATGCCGTGCATGACCGCAGACAATGATGAAGACATTCCACTGGCCGACTATGGCACATCCAACATCGGCAAGCTAAAAACCCTGTACCGCTCTGGGCTTGGGGTTCGTTATGGTCGCAAAATGCAGACCATCGCAGGGCTGCACTACAACTTATCCATCGGCGATGACTTGTTTGACAGATGGTTTAAGCATTCAGGCGATCAGGATTTCACCTCCTTCAAAAATGACAAATATCTTGCTCTGATTCGTAACTTCAAGCGCCTAACTCCACTTGTGCTGTATCTACTGGGAGCAAGCCCTGCGGTGTGTGCGTCGTTCATCAAGGGACGCGAGCATCACCTTGTGCCGCTGTCAGATGGCAGCTGCACCTACTATCAGCCACACGGGACAAGCCTTCGCATGGGCAAGCTTGGCTACACCAACAGCGTCCAAGAAGACTTAAACATCGAATACAACGACCTAAACGAGTACATCAAAGGGCTACGCGCGGCGATCGGTACGCCATTTAAAGACTTTAGCGACATCGGTGTTGATGACAAGGACGGCAATCCCATCCAGATTAACGACCACATCCTTCAAATCGAGAACGAATTCTACAGCCCGATTCGCCCAAAACAAATCACCAAATCAGGCGAAACACCAACCGCCGCCTTGGCTGATCGCGGCATCGCTTATGTTGAATTCCGTGCCATCGACTTAGACCCTTATAGCGACATTGGCATTCGCGTACAGACGGCGTGCTTCCTAGAAGTGCTGGCGGTGTACTGCCTACTGCTTGACTCGCCTGCCCTATATAAAGATGAAGAAAAACGCCTACAAGCCAACATCGACACCGTGGTCAATCATGGGCGCAATACAGATCTGGTCATCAACACCGAGATCGGCGACATGTATCTGCATGACTGGATCGTCAAGCACCTAACCAACATGCAGATCATCGCTGATGCCTTTGATGACCATCATGGTGGCAATGCCTATCGCGAAGCCTTGGCGATGATGCAAGGCAAGGCGACCAACCCAGAGTTTACGCTCTCCGCCCAAATCGAGACTGACAGTCGCAGACTTGGTAGCACGTGGGCATTGGGCAAACTGCTCGCCAAGAAACACCAAAACGACCTGCTCAATCACGCGCTAAGCCAAGAGAACGAAGCGCATTTTGCCAAAGTCGCCAAAGACTCCATCCAAGAGCAGGCCTACATTGAGCAGGCGGATACGCTGTCATTCTATGACTATATCCAAAGCTATCGCCAGTAATTCATCATTTTTGAGAGTTTTATGACTTATCGTCAAATCAACGCCTTCTTGGTATTCATCTGTGTGGTAGGCAGTCTATTTGCCGTCGGCTACCTTCAAAACACCCTTGGGCTTGACCCGTGTCCTTTGTGTATTTTTCAGCGGATTGGGCTGTGGGCAATGGGCTTATTTGCATTCTTGGGGCTGATTTTTAACCCCAAAGGCAAAGGTTTTCGCCTGACATTATGGCTAGGTTCGCTATTAGGTACGCTATGGGGTGCAGGCGTCGCTGCTCGTCATGTGTGGCTGCAGCATCTGCCTGCCGATGAAGTGCCTGCCTGCGGACCGGGACTGAACTACTGGGTGGAGACGCTGCCTATAATGCAGGTCTTTGAGCAGGTGTTAAAAGGCTCAGGCGAATGCGCACTCATTGATTGGACATTCCTAGGTCTATCCATTCCCATGCAGACGCTGATTCTGTTTGTTGTTATTTTGGTGATTTTATTGGTGCAGCTCACCAAGATTCTTAAACATCGCCCTTGATCGATTTATTATAAAAAGGTTATTTCATGCACGTTCATATTTTAGGTATTTGTGGTACTTTCATGGGCTCGCTCGCCCTATTGGCACGCGATCTGGGTCACACTGTGACAGGTTCGGACACCGCCATCTATCCGCCGATGAGCACCCAACTACATAACGCCGGCGTTGAGATTTTAGAAGGTTATAAGGCTGAACACCTACAACCTGCGCCAGATCTTGTCATCGTGGGCAATGCCTGCAAGCGCGGCATGGATGCGGTTGAATACATGCTAAACGTACGCCTGCCCTACACGTCAGGACCACAGTTCTTAGCCGAGCATGTCCTACAGCATCGTCACGTCTTGGCGGTGGCAGGCACACACGGCAAAACCACGACCACAACCATGCTGTCATGGATTCTGCAATATGCTGGCATTGATACGGGATTTTTGATTGGTGGTGTACCACAAGTTAGCAGTGATGATGCGCGCCTGCAAGATGCCTTTAAGCACAGCTCGCACCTGGGTAAAGATTATTTTGTCATCGAAGCGGACGAATATGATTCGGCATTTTTTGACAAGCGTTCTAAGTTTGTGCATTATCGCCCGACGACCGCCATCTTAAATAACCTAGAATACGATCACGCTGACATCTTCCCAGATCTAAAGGCAATCCAAACCCAATTCCACCACATGATTCGCATGATTCCTGCCAAGGGTCAGATCATCATGCCTGCCAACACCCAAAGCCTAGAAGATACTTTAAAGATGGGTGCATGGACGCCTGTAGTACGCACGTCTCTAGGCGATGATGGCGATCATAAGGCACAGCTATTAAAAGAAGACGGCTCATCATTCAATGTGGCCATCGCAGGCGATAACGCCCAAGTAAATTGGGGCATGAGCGGCCTGCATAATGTCAATAATGCACTGGTTGCCATCAGTGCCGCTCATCATGTGGGCGTAAGCGTTGCGACCGCGTGTGAAGCGTTGTCGAACTTTGGCGGCATCAAAAGACGCATGGAGCTGATCGGCGATGTTGGTGATATTCTGGTCTTTGATGACTTTGCACACCACCCCACTGCCATCACCACCACACTAGACGGCGCCAAAAAAATGCTGCAAGGTCGTAGAATTTGGGCGGTCATCGAGCCACGCTCCAACACCATGAAGCTAGGCAGTCACCGTGAACACCTTGCGCCATCGGCGTCGATCGCTGACTTTGCGCTGTGGTATGAGCCTGCCAATTTGGCATGGGGCTTGGCTGATGCCATTGGCAGCGCGCCAAACCAACAAGTATTAACCAGCACAGATGACATCATCGCCCACCTAAAAGCAAACGCCAAAGCAGGCGATGCCATCATCATCATGTCAAATGGTGGCTTTGAGAGCATTCACACCCGTCTATTGGACGCATTGTCTGAGTGATGTCATAGGACATAAAAAAACCTCGATGAATTTCGAGGTTTTTTTATTTTGTATTATATAGATTTACAACTCACGACCTTCAAACTTAGCAAAGGCTGCTCGCTCACTGTCCGTCCACGCTTGCTTTACGCCATGTTCATCAGCGCGCACCATCACCGCCTCGGCTGTCGCCACGATGGTGTCTTGAGCGGTGCTATAATAAGCATGCTCGAACACCACGCTTGTCGTACCCAAGTTCTCAATACGCACACCGACGAGCAATGTATCTGGATAAGTGACGGGGCATTTGTACTGACAGCTGTTCGCCGCCAAGATGGTCGAGATATCCGTACGCGTCTTGACCAGCCCAGACGCACGCAAATAGCTGATGCGCGCCGACTCGGCATAGCGGTAGAATACCACATTATTTAGGTGGTGAAAGCCATCCATCTCGCCCCACGCCACAGGCTGAACATGGACGCTAGGATACTCTGCCAATACATCAGGGCGATCATCACCCACCAATATCGGCTCATACACGCCAGTCACACCAAGCATTACGCATCCGCCTTCGGCTTATAGCCCGCTGGGCGTTCGTAGTCGCCATTGTCTAGGAATAGTTCGCGCTGTTCGGCGATGAATTTTTTGGCTTCTTTATCCACCATGCTCAGGTGTTTTTCGTTGATGAGCATGGTTTGTAGCTCTAGCCACTCGCCCCATGCCTTAGCAGAGACGGTGTCTTGAATCTCTTGCCCTTTGGCATTAGGAAAAGGAGGGTTGGGTAGTTTGGGTAATTCTTGTTTGTATTTACGGCACATCACAAGATTGGCTTTAGGGTTAAAGATTTCCATGGTGCTTCCAAATGATAAAAAGGTATTATAACAAATGTGGGGGCAGATTTGGGGTTGTCAATAATGAGTTTTTAGTTTATAAAAATTTAGATGCAATGACAAGACCCATCCTAATTAACAGTTTATTAACTTAGTGTCTAGATCCAATCACCACATATGCCTACGTCAATAATCTACCAAACAAAAACCCAATGTCTGCACATTGGGTTTTATCAATCACGCTTTAATTAACCTTTAATTTTCCCACGCCCCTGCTCAATCGCTTTTATCACCTGCTCTGGGGCAGTACCCCCGATATGATTACGAGCGTTTAGCGAGCCTTCTAAGGTTAAACACTCAAACACATCATCGCCGATGAGCGGACTAAACCCCTTTAATTCATCAAGGCTTAGCTCGCTCAAATCCACGCCTTTTGCTACGCCTAACGCCACCGCACTCCCGACCACTTCATGAGCATCACGAAACGGCAAGCCCTTTTTGACGAGATAATCCGCCAAATCAGTCGCTGTGGCATAGCCTTTCATCGTGGCGGTACGCATATTTTCTGCATTTGGCGTGATGTTTGGGAGCATATCGGCAAAAGCGATGAGTGAGCCTGTCAGCGTGTCCACACAGTCAAAGAGTGGCTCTTTGTCTTCTTGGTTGTCCTTATTGTACGCTAGGGGCTGATTTTTCATGAGCGTAAGCAGGGTTGTGAGCTGTCCGAACACACGAGCGGTCTTGCCACGCACAAGCTCTGGCACGTCAGGATTTTTCTTTTGGGGCATGATAGATGAACCCGTGCAAAAGCGGTCAGGAATATGAATAAAGCCAAACTGTGCCGACATCCACAAAATCAACTCTTCGCTCATGCGAGATAGGTGCATCATCAAAATGCTGGCGTTGGCGGTAAATTCAATGGCAAAATCACGGTCAGACACCGCATCTAGCGAGTTTTCACAAATGCCGTCAAAGCCAAGCAGACGAGCGGTGATTGTGCGGTCAATGGGATAAGTTGTCCCTGCCAAGGCTGCCGAGCCTAGTGGCATTTGGTTAATGCGAGTGCGAGTTTGGGCAAAACGCTCGCTGTCACGGCAGAGCATCTCAAACCACGCCATGACATGATGAGCAAAGCTCACAGGCTGGGCGGTCTGCAAATGCGTAAAACCCGGCATGATGGTCGTGGTGTGTTTGCTTGCCAAATCAAGCAGACCATTTTGTAATTTGCCAATTAAAGCGATGATTTTGTCGGTCTCGTCTCTTAGATACAGACGAATGTCGGTCGCCACTTGGTCATTACGGCTACGCCCTGTGTGCAGTTTTTTGCCGACATCGCCAATCAGAGCGGTCAGACGACTCTCCACATTCATATGAACGTCTTCTAGCTCCACACGCCATTCAAATTCGCCACGCTCAATCTCGCCTTTGATTTGGGTCAGTCCATCCACGATTTGACGGCTCTCATCGGCGGTGATGATACCGCACTGCCCGAGCATGGTGGCGTGGGCGATAGAGCCTTGTATGTCTTGATTTGCCATGCGTTTGTCAAAATTAACCGAGGCGGTAAATTCGGCGACAAAACGGTCGGTGGCTTCGGTAAAGCGTCCGCCCCACATTTGGGCGGTGGCTTGATCATTGTGTGTATTATTGGTCATCATAGCACCTATATTCAGTCTAAAATCTCATGAATTATAACACAGCCCACCCCCAAAACCGCGCCAAAGATGGGAAAATTATCACAAAAATGCTATGATGCTTGTAAATTATTCGCAAGTTTTGCCATGCAGATTTTATTATTTAGCAATCATCGCGCGCTGATAGACCATGTTCGGCAATCCCTGGCGGATGGCGATGGCTCACACACGCTCATTCATACTGACACACTTGCAGATACGATCACATCATGCAGACTGAACCAGCCTGTCATCATCATTCTTGACGTCTCCACAGCACCCACCACACTCTTTGCCAATAAATTCATCGAGCACTATCATAGAAAGCTGCGCCCTGCCATTGTGCTGTTAAGTCAAGATGGCAGCATGCCCATGGATCTCTTATCGCTTGGCGTGCAGGGCGTTCACGCGTATAGGGAGCACGAACTTCCCTGCATGGCAGACATCATCGAGCGCTGCATACAGCCCACTCTAGCGCAGCGCCAATCGCACGAGTACATCATGGTGCGCAACCATCGCGGCGATGAGCGGATTTTTATTGATGATATTTTTTATTGCCAAGCCGAGCAAAAATACACCAAGATTCGCCATCGCTACGGCGTCACATTCACCGACGACACCCTAAAATCCCTAGAGTCTCTATACCCCACCAAGCTGATACGTATTCATCGTAACACCTTAGTAGGCGTCTCACACATCCGCGCCATCACGAACGATGATGGTCATCAGCTGTATTTATACGGCATCGACGAACCACTTGATATCTCAAGGCGCTGCCTACCAGCCCTGCGTGATAAGCTAAAAACAGCCAAGGCGACCTAAAATAGGTCAGCATTTGCCCAAAGCTGATTAATGTGATTAAATATAGCCAACCAAATAACCCCACGGAAAAATGAAAAATCATGACAACCGCACTTAACATCCCTGCCACCCTAACCATCGCCACACGCCAAAGCCCACTTGCGCTATGGCAGGCGAATTTTGTCAAAGACACCCTTGAGAAGCTTTACCCTACGATGAAAGTGGAGCTGCTTGAGATGGTTACCAAGGGCGATAAAATCCTAGACACCCCGCTTGCCAAGATTGGCGGTAAAGGTCTATTCGTCAAAGAACTCGAAAACGCCCTATACGAAAAACGCGCCGACATTGCTGTGCACTCCCTAAAAGACGTACCGATGGTTCTGCCAGAAGGGCTGACATTAGGTGCCTATCTAGAACGTCACGCGCCAACAGATGCCTTCGTATCGAACCGCTATGCCAGCCTCGACGAGCTACCTGACGGCGCAGTTCTAGGCACATCAAGCCTGCGCCGCGAATGCCAAATCGCTCACGCCAAGGGCAGCCTAACCATCAAATCCCTGCGCGGCAATGTCGGCACCCGCCTATCGAAGCTCGATGCTGGCGAATACGACGCCATCATTTTGGCGACCAGCGGACTAGAACGCCTAGGCTTGGGCGAGCGCATCCGTCATGAGCTCGATGATGAGCTTAGCCTGCCCGCCGTGGGTCAAGGGGCATTGGCGATCGAATGCCGAGCGGATGACGAGACGATTTTGCAATTATTGGCGCCGCTAAACCACCTCCCCACACGCCTGTGTGTGATCGCAGAACGCGCGATGAACAAGACGCTAGAAGGCGGGTGCCAAGTACCGATCGCAGGCTTTGCCACCATCGATGGCAACACGCTCAGCCTTCGCGGCCGAGTGGGTAGCATCGATGGTAAGACACTACTAAAATCTCAAAACGCCATCACCCTAACGCACGGCGCGGATGATGAACAAAATGCCGAGAACCTAGGCAAGCAAATCGCCCAAGACCTACTATCTCAAGGTGCCGATCAGATTCTAAAAGAAGTCTATCAAAACAATGGCTGACACTCTGTTCATCAACACCCGCCCCACGCACCGAAGTGATGCGCTCAATCGCTTGGACGTGCGTGTGGCAAATCTGCCCTTGCTTGCCATCAATGATTTATCACTGACAGCAGGTGAGCAAGCGATGATGGGCAGATTTTGTCATACCAACCCATATAAAGTCCTAATCGTCACCAGCGCAGAGTCTGCCAAGCGCGCCATTCGTTATCTGCAAAATCAAGGCTATAATACCGCTAAAGACCTGACAATATTATCAGAATGCATTGTCATCGCCGTGGGAAGTGCGACCGCCAAAGCTCTAATAGACTTTGGCTTTACAGTGATTCTGCCTGCCACCGCCAATAACGAAGGCATGCTGGCACTTGATGTCATCCAGCGCCTCACATCAGGCGATCAGGTCATGATCTGGCGCGGCGTGGGTGGGCGCAGGCTGCTACATGACGATCTAATCGGCCGCGGCGTGCAGATAGATGCCATCGAATGGTACGAACGCACCGCCCCACATGATCTGATCAACAACCATCATACTATCGCACCACTCATCGATGATGCGATGGCGAGACGCACGCCCGTATTTATGCTCATCGCCAGCCAGATGGCATTTGAGCATTGGCAAAGTCTCAACAATCCATACGCTCCACACCTGCACTATCTCACCCTAGGCGAGCGCTTGTTTGATATCGTCAAGACCGAACACCCCGCCGCACAGGTGCATCTAATTGATAATCTCGACGCCGACCATGTCGGCACTATCATCACACGCCTATCTCAAGACCTCAAAGGCCGCTAAACTGCTATATTTTCACCAATTTTTGGCAAATTTATCCCACGCCCCTTGAAAAACACCCAAAAGCCTTTATCAAGATAAGGATTTTATTGTTATATCTTTTCACAGGCAGGACAACCATGACCGAACAAACTCAAGACATCACTAACGAAGAGACCACAACCACCGAGCAGACCTCAGGCGAAACTTGCGAATTGACCGCCAAAATTGCCGAATTAGAAGCCCAAGTCAAAGAAGCCAAAGACGCGGCAGCCCGTGCCAATGCCGAGAGCTACAACGCCCAACGCCGTATGGAGCAAGAAACCGATAAAGCCAAAAAATTCGCCCTACAAAAGTTCGCCAAAGAGCTATTGGACGTGGTGGATAACTTGGAGCGTGGTTTACAAGCCAGCGAGCAAGCAGGGGCAGACGAGAGCGTTCTAGAAGGCTTGCGCTTGACCCACAAATCTTTGCTTAGCGTCCTAGAGCGCAATGGCGTGGTTGCCGTGGGCGAAGTGGGTGAGAGTTTCAATCCTGATTTGCACGAAGCGGTTGGCATTTTCCCTGATGCCGACAAAGACACCATTGGACAAGTACTGCAAAAAGGCTACACGCTAAATGAACGCTCCATTCGTCCTGCGATGGTATTGGTGGGAGCTTAATCCCGTCCTTGAACGTTTGATTTATGCTTAAAACTTGGGTGAATTACAACTTACTCAAGTTGGATAAGCATAAAAACACATGGGCGAAATTTTTATGATAGCCTATGGATTTTGTTCTAAATTTCAATGGCTTAAAACAAAATTTTTATAAAAAATTTTTAAAAATTTGTCAAATTTTCTCTTGAAAATACAAATTTGACACAAATATAACAGGCAAGTTTGACAAAACTGTTTTGCAAATTTGTCAAAAATTAACTGAATAAATCGGAGAAAAATTATGGGTAAAGTTATCGGTATTGACTTAGGTACAACCAACTCTTGTGTGGCAGTCCTAGAAAATGGCAACGTCAAAGTAATTGAAAACAGCGAAGGTGCCAGAACCACGCCTTCTATCGTGGCATTCAAAGACGGTGAGACCCTAGTCGGTCAATCTGCCAAACGCCAAGCAGTTACCAACCCACAAAACACCCTATTTGCCGTAAAACGTCTTATCGGTCGCCGTTATGACGAAGAAGCGGTTCAAAAAGACATCGGTCTTGTGCCTTACAAAATCGTCAAAGCCGACAATGGCGATGCGTGGGTAGAAGTGAACGGTAAAAAACAAGCACCGCCACAAATCTCTGCCGAAGTTTTGAAAAAAATGAAAAAAACCGCCGAAGATTATTTGGGCGAGAGTGTTACCGAAGCGGTCGTTACCGTCCCTGCTTACTTTAACGATGCTCAGCGTCAAGCCACAAAAGACGCAGGACGTATCGCAGGGCTTGATGTTAAGCGTATCATCAACGAGCCAACCGCTGCCGCCCTTGCCTTTGGTCTTGACAAAAAAGAAGGCGACCGCACCATTGCTGTGTATGACTTGGGTGGTGGTACGTTTGACGTGTCTATCATTGAGATTGCGGACGTGGACGGCGAACAGCAGTTTGAAGTGCTATCTACCAACGGCGATACGTTCCTAGGCGGTGAAGACTTTGATATTGCTTTGATTGACTACCTTGTGGACGAGTTCAAAAAAGAGCAAAACGTCAATCTAAAAGGCGACCCACTAGCCATGCAACGCCTAAAAGAAGCTGCCGAAAAAGCCAAAATTGAACTGTCAAGCTCAACCTCTACCGAAGTGAACTTGCCGTACATCACCGCAGACGCCACAGGCCCTAAGCACTTGGTGGTAACAATCAGCCGTGCCAAACTAGAAGCCTTGACCGAAGAGCTGGTGGCTCGTACGATTGCTCCATGTAAAATCGCCCTAGAAGATGCTGGTCTATCGGCTAGCGACATTGATGACGTGATCTTGGTCGGCGGTCAAAGCCGTATGCCACTGGTTCAGCAAAAAGTGCAAGAATTTTTTGGTAAAGAGCCACGCAAAGACGTGAACCCTGATGAAGCGGTGGCAATCGGTGCTGCTATCCAAGGTGCGGTACTCTCTGGCGACAAAAAAGACGTGTTGCTACTTGACGTAACTCCGCTAACCTTAGGCATTGAGACCATGGGTGGCGTGATGACGGCAATCATTGAGAAAAACACGATGATTCCTACCAAAAAATCACAAGTATTCTCAACCGCCGCCGACAACCAACCAGCCGTAAGCATTCAGGTGTATCAAGGCGAGCGTAAGATTGCTAACCAAAACAAACTTTTGGGCAACTTTGACCTAACCGACATTCCGCCTGCACCCCGTGGCGTGCCACAGATTGAAGTTACCTTTGACATCAACGCAGACGGTATCATGAACATCTCTGCTAAGGATAAGGGAACGGGCAAATCACAATCTATCCAAATCAAAGCCGACAGCGGTTTGACGGACGAAGAGATTGAACAAATGGTGCGTGATGCCGAAGCCAATGCCGAAGCGGATAAGAAGTTTGCTGAGCTTGCCAACGTGCGTAACGAAGCAGACGGTCGTATCGGTGCGGTGCAAAAAGCCCTAAAAGAAAATGGCGATAAAGCGACCGATGAAGAAAAACAAGCGGTAGAAACAGCCATCAGCGAGCTAGAACTTGCGACCAAAGAAGATGACGTGGACGCAATCAAAGCCAAGCTAGAAGCCCTTGATAACGCATTCTTACCAATTGGTACCAAGATTTATAGCCAAGAGCAAGCTGGTGCAGGTGCGGACGCAGGTCAAGCACAGCAAGCCAAACCTGCCGATGACGGCGTGGTAGATGCTGAGTTTACCGAAGTTAAAGATGATAAATAATCTTTGATTGGTAAATACTGAAAAAATAAAAGAACACCGCTCAATTTGATTGGGCGGTGTTTTTGGTTTATAATGATGATAATTTATTTAAATTTATAAACCATTTTATACTAGGAAAAAGTTATGATAGGCACTCGTCTGCACATGGCACGCAAAGCTCAAGACCTATCCATGCAAGCATTGGCAAGCAAAGTTGGGCTAAGTGCCAATATGATAAAAAAGTACGAACATAACCAAAGTATGCCGTCATCTGATGTGCTACTTCGCCTTGTTCATGCACTAGATGTGGATATGGCTTTTTTGTTTCGCCCTGTGCAAGTAGAATTAAAGCAGGTGGAGTATCGCAAAAAAGCCAACACCCCTGCACTATTGCTCAAAAAAATTACCATTGATGTTACCAACCAAGCTGAACGCTGGTTGCACCTAAAAGAGCTTTGGCTTAATTTCCCCATAACTACTTATCAGTTAGATTATGACTTTTCCAAGCCCATAACAACCATGGACGACATAGAGATAATCGCCAATGAACTTCGAGATTATTGGAAACTTGGTATCAATCCCATTCCTAACATGATTGATTTTTTGGAATCATTGGGCATTATTGTCATTATTAGTGATGTTGATAACCATAATAATAAATTTGACGGTTTGCAAGCGATGATTAATGACATTCCTATTATTGTTATCTCATCTCATTGGACAGGCGACCGACAACGTTTTACTTTGGCTCATGAATTAGGTCATTTGGTGCTAGATAAACGCTTACCCAAAGATATGGACATAGAAAAAGCTTGCAATCGCTTTGCAGGGGCATTTCTATTGCCCAAAGAAAGTTTAATTCAAGAATGGGGAGAAAAACGCACCAAAATTACCCCCAACGAATTGAGTTTTTTAAAACATGAATATGGTATTTCAATGTCAGCCATTTTGTATCGTGTGAAAGATTTGCATATTATTACAGATAGTTACCACAAAAACCAAAGTATTCGTTTTCGTCAAAAAGGCTGGCACAAACAAGAGCCTGATAAGCCCTATCCTGATGAAAAAACACATCTTTTTGAACAGCTTGTTTATCGAGCAATTGCCGAAGATATTATTAGTGAGTCAAAAGGGGCGGAATTATTAGGAATATCCGTTCATAAACTGGTGCAACATC
>NZ_JAAELD010000337.1 GCF_024227015.1 Moraxella sp. | reverse complement strand
TAAACTTCCATGGCTTTAGCTGCTTATGATCAGGCGCAGCAAAAGCAGCCTGCAATGCGGTGGCAAGCTCGTCATCGCTTGGTACGGGCAGAACAAGCTTACCAATACTGCGGCGCTGATGGATGGTGGTCAATACGGTGTTGTGTTGGTTATTCATGGCAATCCTTATTATCCTTCTACGCGATGCTCTTCAGCAAGATAATCCTCAGACTGCATCTCAAGCAGGCGTGAACGCGTACGCTCAATCTCAAAGGCAAGCTTCTCGCCTTGATACAGCTCCAATATCGACTGTTCAGCACGCACCAGCAGCTTGACACGGCGGTCATAGAACTCATCAACCAAGTAAATAAAGCGGCGCACAGGATCCATCAAAGTATCGTTCAATGCAGGTACATTATCGACCATCACCGTATCAAAATCATTGGCGATCTCAATAAAATCCGCCGCCGAACGTGGCTGCATACATAAGGCACGAAAATCAGCAAGCAGCATGGTCTCTGTGCGCTTAATGATGGCAATCTCACGACCTGCGATGGTGATTGGCGCATCTGTCACTGTCTGCCCTGCCGCCAAAGTATCAAACCGCTCCGGCAACCAGCCCTTGGTATCGTCTGACAGAGGATAAGTGTACAGCTTGGCTTGTTTTAATAGGCGTAAGCGGTAATCGATGCCAATATCGATGTTCATCACGGTGGTGTTTTTTTCGACCTGCTCGATAGCTGGTAAGAATCGATTGCGATGAATGCCGTTCTTATACAGACCTGCTGGCTCAATGTTCGATGTCGCAACTAGGGTAATGCCACGCTCGAACAGCATGGTAAATAGATCACCCAAGATCATCGCATCAGACACATTCGACACAAAAAACTCATCAAAACAAATAACGATCGCCTCTTCGTGGATGATGTCAGCGACTTTTTGCAGTGGGTCAGATTGACCTTGTAGCTTGACCAGTTCGGACTGTACGCGCTGCATAAAGTGGTGAAAATGCATGCGCATCTTACGCTTGATGGGGAGGCTCTCATAGAACATGTCCATCATCCACGTCTTACCACGGCCAACCCCGCCCCACATGTATAGACCCTTTGGCGGTGTTGGTTTTGATTTGAACAGACTGGCAAAAAATCCTTGCTTATTATTCCCATCTGCACGCACGATCTCGTGATGTAGATTATCAAGGTAGGTCATCGCCTGTAGTTGCACCTGATCTTCACTAAAATTCCCTGTGGTAAGTGCCGCGCGATAACGCTCTAACGGAGTCTGAATGGTCATAATTATCCTTAAATCTTGGTATGTGCCGCTAAGGCATTCTTTAGATCAGTAAGCTTACCATGAAAAAGATGCCCAACATCTGGCATCACAGTGCTATCAAATCCTCGTTCGTTGGCAAATTGCTGCAGCAGACTAGGCGCAACCAACTCATCCTTATCGCCATAAATTACAAAAGTATTATTGGCTTCGATGGACAGCTGACTGGCATCGTTACGAACGATGGAAGGTGCGATCAACGCTAGATTATCAAGCTTAACATCATCAAATACTGATGATTTATGAATCAGATCCGCCATGCGACATGCCACAAAGCCACCAAAGCTAAACCCGCCAATCCACAATCGTCTGGCCCGCGTCTTCGTCAATGCCCAAGCCAACACCGTCTGCGCATCGACAAACTCGCCACCGCCATACTCTGAAACGCCAGTCGAGCGCCCCACCCCACGATAGTTAAAACGCACCACATCCATGCCCGCATCACGGCAGAACCTGTACATGGTACTTACCACTTTATTATTCATCGTACCGCCATCTAATGGGTTGGGATGACAAATAAGCGCAAGCATGTCAGAAGGCTGTCTGTTACCTTCCTGCCAAATCGCATCAACTTCCAGTACGCCATGGGGTGCATCTATGAGCGTGATTTCGTTTTTCATGATAAAAATTTACTTAAATTCTGCATTATAACACAATTTTTTGATAAATGAGTTGTGTGGATTCTGTGCATTTTTTGATAAATACCGCAATGATTGCTAAGGCTGGATAATCTTATTCACAAATTTATTACAAGGTCTGCCATGAATATTAAGTATAATCGAGCCAATCTCATGGTATTTGAGATTACTCCATTATTACCCATAAGGAAAACCCATGAAAAAATTAGCTCTTATCGCATCAGCAGCTTTATTATTAAGTGCTTGTGCCAGCACCCAAACCACATCGCCGGTCATTGCGCGTGCAGACGCGACATTTGAGACGACAGGACTTGGCAAAACCAAACTCATCGCCCAAGAAAACGCACTTAATGCCGCCAAAAAACAATGCGGCATGCGCACCCCCGTCATCGTCAAAGACAGCACCACCTATAATGGTGTCATGGATGAGCGCACGGGTCGCGTCATCGAGCAAGGCATCAACGTGGTCGGCGCAATTTTTGGTACCGCGTCGCCCAAGCTAAGCCGTGACGATGATTATGAATACAACATCAGCTTTAAATGCCAGTAATTTATTTACATGACTTTTCAAACTCAAATAATAAAGCCGC
>NZ_JAAELD010000336.1 GCF_024227015.1 Moraxella sp. | reverse complement strand
TGCCTGTTATGTCCGCCAAAGCAGTGGTGACAGCGTTATAATCCGCCATGGCGATGCCTGCATTCTGTAGGGCAATCTTGGCATCATCATTTAATTTTTGTTCATCAACAAACAATACAGCGCTATCTTTACCAATCAATAAATGCGATAAAAACACAGGGTTAAACGACACATCACTACCACGCAAATCAGTCAGCCAAGCAATGTCATCAAGGCTAGAAATCAAGTGAAAATCCGCCCCAAGCTCGTTCATTTTGGTGCGTACTTTGGTCAGTTTATCAGCTGATGTACCATCCAAAAACTCGCTTGGATGCGGATAGATGGCCTCAGTTGGTAGGCTTGGACGATCATCCCAAACTTCCGCCAACAAATCAAGGTGCGTGAACAGCTCAATACCCTTACCTGCAAAAGCCTGGCTTAGGCTGTCAAATTCTACCACCGACAACACAGCGCCATCAATGGCAACCTTGGCACCATTTGGCAAATTGTCCGCCAAAAACTTACCAAAGGTTGGACGCCCCTGTTCCATCTTTTGAAGTTCGATGCCTGTATCGGCAAGCTGCATCGGCGCCTGCACCCAGTAACGGCTATCCGTCCACACACCTGCAAAATCTTGCGTGATCGCCAATGTGCCCACCGAGCCTGAGAAGCCTGACAGCCATTTTCGGCCTTGCCAGTACTTGGGCAGATACTCAGACATGTGTGGATCTGCCGACGGCACGATGATGGCATCGATGCCGTTTTTTTGCATGAGCGCGCGAAGCTTTGTGATGCGTTCGCGACGAATTTGGGCTGATACCGCCATAGATGCTCCTGATTATTCTTATTAGATTGAATGCTGAAATTCTATCATAATCCGTTATTTTTTACACGATTGCGATTTTAATGACCAAGCATCGTCATCGATTTATCAAAAAATCGTGGTACAATTCACCCCCTCCAAAAAAACTTATCAGCAGCCACAGTCATGCTTACCACCACCCAGATCGACCGCCTGCGTACTTATCGAGTGATGCTTCTTGCCTTTGCAGCATTCATTTTTAATACCACAGAATTCATTCCCATCGCCCTACTCTCAGACATCGGCACAAGCTTTAGCATGCCTGTCGATAAAGTAGGCATCATGATGACCGTCTATGCCTGGATCGTCGCACTTGCCTCGCTGCCGCTCATGCTTGCGACTGCCAAAATGGAGCGAAAGCGATTGCTAGTTGGCGTATTCACGCTGTTCGTGGCAAGTCATATTTTATCAGCGGTGGCGACTATCTTTGGCGTTTTGCTCATCGCGCGTACAGGCGTGGCCTTGGCTCATGCGATCTTTTGGTCGATTACCGCAAGCCTCGTCGTACGTCTGGCCGCCAAGGACAAACGCACCAAAGCATTAGGCCTGCTTGCCACAGGTTCTGCACTTGCTACCGTACTGGGCTTGCCGATCGGGCGATTGGTGGGTCAGTATCTAGGCTGGCGAGCAAGCTTTGCACTCATTGGTGTATTGGCATTGATTTGCCTTGTGATCTTATGGAAAATCCTGCCAAATCTACCCAGTCGTAATGTCGGCAACATCAAAAGCCTGCCCGACATCCTAAAAAACACACCGCTATTATTGGTGTATCTGATGATAATACTCATCGTGACCGCACATTTTACTGCTTATAGCTATATTGAGCCATTCATGCTGAACATGGTGAATTTCTCGGCGAACTTTGCAACTTGGATATTGCTAATGTTTGGGCTTGCAGGCATTGTGGCAAGCATGCTCTTTGGTCGTTATTATGAACGTATGGAAAGATCGTTTTTATGGCTTGCCATGATGGCGATCGCCTTAGGGCTTAGTGCATTATTCTTGCTTTCTGACATGCGGGCGCTTTGGGTTATTAATGCCTTCTTGTGGGGCATTGGTGCGACTACCATCAGTCTGGTGCTACAGATACAGGTGCTGCGTCTGGCGCCAAAAGCCACAGACGTTGCCATGAGTCTATTCTCAGGGATATTTAATATCGGCATTGGCGGCGGTGCGTTGCTTGGGGGCATCGTCATCGCACAGATGAGCTTGATTCATATTGGACACGTTGGCGCGGCAGTCGCACTTCTTGCGATGCTGGCTGCATGGGCTTACACACGACGCTTGGCATAACACCCAAAAATAAAACCCTTAGCAGTTGCAAGGGTTTTATGATAATGTGTAAATTTATTCAGTTTTCGCTGCTTCTTTATCTTCAGCAGATTCAGGTGCAGGCGCGGCATTGGTTGTGTCGCTCGGTGCAGATGCAGCAGCAGGCGTCTCAGCAGTCGCGGTTGCTTGAGTTGGTGCTTGCGCGTTTTCTGGTGTTTGGTCTAGCTTGTCCTGAGCTTCAGCCACTGCAGCATCGCTGGCTTGAGTTGCTGGTGCTTCGGTAGCTTCTGCGGCAGGTGCAGTTTCTTCTGCAGGTGCAACTGTGGCTTCTGTGGCAGGTGCAGTTTCTGCAGCAGCTTCAGCTTCTGCGGCAGCAACTTCTTCAGCCGTTGGTGCTTTTGGCTGATGCTCGCCTGCTGGACGTAACCAAGCAAAAATACCGATCGCCGCAATCATTACAAGTAAAAGAACGGTACCAACCAATGCTGTTAGCGTCTCTTTGGTTGGGTTATTATTTGATGCATCATGTGCCATAAATCACCTGTCATTAAGATGGGTTAATTGTAAATACAAAATAAGATAAATTTACCCTATTATATACCAAATTTTGCGATTTTGTACAATTCCTTTGGTCGATTAAGGAATTATTACACAAAATTTGGGTAAAATTCGTTAATTTTTAATCGCGAACACCTTTGCCGGTGTAGTATTTTTGGGTTCTGCTGGTTTTTGATTTGCCGTATTTCGCCACGAAACTCAGCAAAATCAGCAGCGCACTCAACACCAGAATCGGATAGCTGCCGAATCTTACAAATGGCGTTACACCCGACATAGATTCGACCTCACCGCGCAATACCGTACGCTCAAACTGCGGTGCTTGATTCACGATTTGACCTTTTTGGTTGATGATGGCGGTCACACCTGTATTTGTCGCACGCACAAAATAACGCCCCGTCTCAAGGCTTCGCATCTGAACCATCTGCAAGTGCTGCCAAGGACCTGCCGAACTGCCGAACCATGCATCATTCGAGATCGTCATGAGAAAATCGGTGTTCTTAGTATTATGTCGAGTCGTCTCAGGGTATGCCACCTCATAACAGATGGCAGCGCTGACGTTTTGCC
>NZ_JAAELD010000335.1 GCF_024227015.1 Moraxella sp. | reverse complement strand
TTTTAGGGCGGACGACGGTATGTTGAGTACGTTTTTGACCGAACTTGTGATGATATTGACCTGTGCGGTCATGTCAATGCGAAACTTGCGTTCGGCATTATCCACGTCCAAGTAGCCGATGTAGTACACCGCAGAATCCGTGCTACTGGTCGTACTGATGTTCTCGGGGGCAGGCTCAACCCCTGCCAGCATGGTGTCAAACTGCTGCTGGGTATTGCCAATGATGTTAAAGCGAGCAGGCATTCCTGCACTCACGTTTACCACGTCCGCTTCTGAGATTTGGGCGTTAATGCGGACACGACTAAGGTCGGCAAGCGTTACAATGGTCGGGGCGGACTGCATGGCATTGACCGTCGTACCTTCTTTTTGGGTAACAGAAACAACCGTACCGTCCATAGGGGCGACTATTGTGGTGTAGCTTAAATCTTCGGTGGCGGTGGATAGGTCGTTTTGGGCTTTGTTGATGGCGGCTTGTTGGCTCTTGATGGCGGCCTTGGCGTTCTCCACGTCGTTGATGGCGTTTTGCACATTGGCGCGTGCTGCCGCGACATTCGCCTCAGCAACCTCAACAGCAGCCTTGGCATCATCATAGTCTTGGCGGCTTACCGCATCAATCTCAACCAACCCCGCCAATCTATCAAATGCTTTTTTGGCTTTATTAAGCTCACTGATGCGCGCCTCTAGTGTGGCATTGCTGCTGTCAATCGTACCGCGACTAGAAGCCAGATTGCTCTGAGCTTGGGCTAGGGCGGCGTTAGCCTGATTAAGATTCGCCTCGGCATTAGAGACGGTGTTTTTTTGTTCTACTTGGTTAATCTGGGCGATTAGGTCGCCTTTTTTGACTTCATCGCCCACGTCCACATACAGCTTGACAATACGCCCCGAGACCTGAGCTCCCACGTCCACGCTTTGAATGGGCTTGACCTTGCCTGACGCCATGACCGTGTTTTCAATGTCTCCCATGACTGCATCAGCGGTGAGATAAGACGGTGGGGCTTCTTTGGGCTTAAAGAAATAATAAAGTGCGAAGCCAATCAAGGCGAGCAATATAACGATGATTGATAACTTGGCGTACTTGGTAAATTTGGGTTTGGCAGCTGTATTCATAATCACCTGCGGACAATGATTAAAGGGCAAGGGGTTAAAATATCGATGAAATATAAAAATCTTTTGGCAAAATTTTAAAAATGATAAAAACGACTTATGATATCAATTTCATCTGTATTTAGTATGGATCAAACCAGTATTTTTGTGCGTATTTTTTAATTTTGTGTTACGGCGTTGTAAGCTGGTTAGACCGCATTGGTGTGCCGCAAAGTGACAACACCAGCTGCTGTAGCAGGTGCCATACATTACCATCATCAACACCTTTGATGGTCTTATCGATGTCATAAATGGCGCTTAGCCAAGATTGGCTTGTTGTGGTCGGTGAGCGTCTGGAAGCGTTCGTGTAGCTTGATATTTTATTGCGCCAGATTCCTAGGTCGCTTGGGTTTTTGCCTGCTTGGATTTGTAGGATGAGGCGCGCATCTTTGGCGAGTGCCCATAGGATAATGCTCGGCGCTGTGTCGGTATTTTTTAGATGATTGAGAATCTGCAGGGCTTTTGGGGTGTTGCCTGCCAGTACGGTGTCGGATAAGTCAAAGACGCTAAATTCCGCACCGTCCACAAGGCAGGTTGTGAGCATGTCGATGTCAATGGTAGCATTCGGGTATAGTAATGACAGTCGCCAAAGATTTTGATGGGCGGTAAGTAGGTTGTGCTCGGTATGCATCATGAGCATCTGCCAAGCATCGGCATTTAGGGTAACGCCAATATGACGCGCTTGCATCTTAAGCAGCTCGCCGCGCATCCTTTCATCGTAAATGTTGCCATCGATGATGAGTCCAAGTTGGTCGAACAGCTTGATGGCTTTGGTGCTGAGTGATTTTTTGTCTTGTTTTGGGGTTTGCCACAGTAGATGATGCAGTGTGCCTGGCGCAATGCGAGCCAGAGCATCAAGAGTGTCTTTGTCGGGCTTATGGTTGCCAGAGACGATGATTGCGCTGGCATCGCCGAACAGGCTTAGGCTGTCAAGTTCAGCGATGACATTTGTCCAAGATTTGGCTGAGGTCAGCTCGATGCGTTTGATGGTCTGTTCGTGTGCTTGCCAGATGGGGCGACAAGCATCAATGAGCCACTGACTAATCAGCGGCTCATCTGAATGAATGAGCCAAAAGCCTTGAATGGGCTGACTGCTTGCAGGGTCCGCACCCCGAAGCTGCTCATATAAAGGCAAGAAACGCTGCTGCATTATCAGAGTTTGGCTTTGGCGTAGTACTGTTCAGCGATACGCTGAGCCAAGTGATCATAGAGCCACGTTTTGGTCTTCTCACCTTGTTGATCGACGGTAACGACACTGGCCTCATTGTATTGATAGCTTTGCTCAACTTGAACAGGCGCGCGATGAGTCTGACCGCCGATGGTGTAACTAACATCTGCCATCATCACCAAGCGAACCTCGGTTAAGGTACCGACCAATTCATAGCGACGCAGACGAAGATTGTCTACTTTGATGGTGTTGGCAGCAGTCGCCTGTTCTGATACACCCAATAGCTGTAAGCGCTTAACCAAAGGACGCTTTAATCCTAGTGCAAATTGGTTATCCTCTAGAATTAGCTGAGTGCTAAGGTTGGCAGGGGCAATCACAGCAGCTGTATGATCGCTGCCACGCAGGGCAAAGCCACAAGCACTCAGGCTTGTCGCTGTTGCCACCACAAAGGCTAGTGCAAGGGCTTTTTTCATGTTGATTCCTATTTATCAATCAGCTTGCAACCACGAAGCTGACCAGTTTATTTGGTACGACGATGGCTTTTTTGATCTCGCCTGTCAAGAATTTATCGACGCCATCTACAGCTTTGGCAAGGCCGATAAGTGTGTCATTATCCAAGCCTGTCGCCACGTCCATCTTGCCGCGAACCTTGCCGTTTACCTGCACGACCATGGTGATGGTGTCATTGGCAAGGGCGTCTTTGTCAAGGCTAGGGAAGCTAATGGCGCGACTATCAAAGCCGAATTGTTCCAGCAGATACTCACCAGCATGGGGCGCGTACAGAGCCAGCATCGACAGTAGGGCAACGATGGCTTCGTGACGTACCGCCAAGTCGTTGGTATCATTCACATCGAAGCTGCCAATCTCATTAGCAAGCTCCATGAGCGATGAGACAGGCGTGTTTAGCGCCAGATGCTCGCCCAGACTGACATCGATCTTGGCGATGGTCTCGTGCGTCTTACGGCGTAGGTCTTTGGCAGCTTTGGTCAGTGCATTCTTACCGATTGCAAGGTTGTTATTACCATCGATGGCGGCTAGGTGCTCATTGGCGATGCGCCATACTTTTTTGACGAAGTTGTGCGGGCCTTTTAGTGCTGAATCTGACCATTCTAGTGTCTGATCAGCAGGCGCGGTAAATAGCGTGTATAGGCGAACGGTGTCAGCGCCATATTGCTCAACAATCTCTTGTGGGTCAACGCCGTTGTTCTTCGATTTTGACATCTTTTCGATTTTACCGATTACGACAGGCTGACCGTCAGCGATTAGGGTCGCTTCACCATTCTCGACATTAACCTGATGTGGGAAATAGTAAGTCGTCGAACCGTCCGCATTCTCACGATAGAACGTTCCTGCCAGAACCATACCCTGAGCCAGCAAGTTGGCAAATGGCTCATCGCCACCGACCAAACCCTCGTCGCGCATGACCTTATGGAAGAAGCGAGCGTATAATAAATGCAATACCGCGTGCTCAACGCCGCCCACATACTGATCTACGGCAAGCCATTTGTCCGCGCCTGCACGACCCACCATCTGCGTGTCATCATGTGGCGTGGTGAAGCGCTGAGCATACCAGCTACTCTCTACGAAGGTGTCAAAGGTGTCTGTCTCGCGCTCGGCAGGCTGTCCGCATTTTGGGCAGGTGCAGTTGACGAATTCTGGCATGGATTTTAGTGGGTTACCGCGTCCGTCAGGCACGACATCGGTCGGTAATACGACAGGCAGATCCGCTTCATCCACAGGAACAGTACCGCAGTATTCGCAGTTGATCATCGGAATTGGGCAGCCCCAATAACGCTGACGAGATACACCCCAATCTCGTAGGCGATACTGGGTGGTGATTTTGCCTTTGTCACCTAGAATCTGTGCGATCTTGGCGGTGGCGTCATCTTTATTAAGACCATCTAGCTCATCTGAATTAATGCACACACCGCCTTTGTCGCCATACCATTCTTGCCAGTTCTTGTCATCATAAGCCTGTCCATCCACATCGATCACTTGGCGGATGGGTAGGTTGTATTTGTTGGCAAATTCAAAGTCACGTTCATCGTGGGCGGGTACTGCCATGACTGCGCCCGAACCATAGCTCATCAGTACGTAGTTGGCAACCCAGACAGGCACACTTTGACCTGTGATGGGGTGAATTGCAACCAGACCCGTGTCCATGCCGACTTTCTCAGCTTTGGCGAGATCAGCTTCTGCGACCGAGCCTTGTTTACATTCTGCGCAGAATTGGGCGATCGCTTCGTTGT
>NZ_JAAELD010000334.1 GCF_024227015.1 Moraxella sp. | reverse complement strand
TGGTTTTAGATTGATAAAAATCAATTTTGAACACACAAAAAAACACCGCAAGCTGGCTGGAAATCTTGCGGTGAAAAGGGTGTGTCGTTTATTATTATTGTTATTCTTTTGGGTTATTGCGACGTTTTTTGACGAACGATCTGATAACGTCTGCCTAAGTACCAAATCGGTGCTGAGATGATGTGAATCAGACGCGTGAACGGCACAAGTAGGATCAGCGTTGTTCCTAGGAACATGTGTAGCTTGTAGATCAGTCCTGCATCCTGCACCAAAGACGCTGCATAGACAGGTCTTAAAATCGCAAGGTTCTGCGCCCAGCCCGCCAGTGATACCATGAGCGCGCCATCTTTGTGTTCAGGATAAGAAAAAATCGTACCCAAACCCATCAACAGCTGCACCAGGATGATGACAAGTAGCATCTTATCGCTGAACGTCGAAGTATGGCTGACACGCGCATCGGTAAAGCGTCGCCAGATCAGCATCAGCAGACCGATCAGACACATCACGCCTGCGATGCCGCCCACGATGACCGCCAGTAGCTGCTTTTGGGGTGCGGTAATGATACGCTCATAGACGAAATGCGGCGTCATCATACCAAAGAAATGCCCCAATAACACCACGATGATACCAACGTGGAATAAGTTGCTCGCCACACGCATATAACCATCAGACAGCATTTGGCTTGAGCCTGCACGCCATGTGTACTGCGATAGATCGAACCTCGCCCAACATCCCAAAATACATACTGTCAAAGCGATGTAAGGGTAAATACCGAACAAAAAGACATGAAGCCAATTCTCGGGGGTCGTTGCTGTGATTGCTGCTGCTATCATGATAACACTCCTTCGTCAGCGTTTTTATTGATTTTAAAATCCACCCAATGCACAGGGATTTCGCTCTCGTTTTGGGCTTGTCTCGCCAAGGTCTCGGCAATGCGAATGTCGGTTTGGCTTGACGGACAGCGTTCTTCTTGCTTTGCCGCCAAAAAGTCCACGGCTTCTTCTTCCCATTCTTTGTCAATGGCATCAAAAGTCGTATCATCTACCTTGTCTTTGCCCATCTTGGCAAGCTCTTCATCAATGACAGTCAAAGGCTTGCCTGCAATTTGCAATAACGCCTTAAACAGCCCAGCATAGCTACTGCCCTTGTCCACCAGTCTCGCCCCCAGTAGAGCGATGATGTGGCTAACATCGGCAATGTCTATGCGAATCTCAACATCATCTGCAAAGCTTGCCTTATAAGACAAAAATTCTAGATACATGGGCAAATAGTCGGGCAATTCTTTGACATCAATGGCAAAGCCTGCTTCTTCGTATTGCCCCATCAAATCGACCATCGCTTGTCCACGGTCTCGGCTCTCGCCATGCACATGTTCAAACAGCCAAAGCGACAACGAACGCCCACGCTCAAACAGACTGTCATACACCGACTGAGCTTCAATCGAGCCTTTGCTTGATAGCTCATCAACAAAGGCGTTAATCTCTTGGCGAACCTCGGGGCTGATGAGCTTTGATGTTGCCACAATGTCTTTGCACGCATCTAGCGTATCATCGGCAAACAGCTCATCAGAAGGATAATCCATAAGCAGGCTTATCACTTTTAATAATTTAAAATCAAGATGATTCATACTAGCCCCCATCAGTTATCCCACGTCTGCACGGTCTCAATCATCTCACGGCGATTGGACTTACGCTGACCGAACATACTGACATCATTACCGCCTGTACAGCCATTACCAAAGGTAAAGCCACAGCCGTTTTTGTCAGCAAAGGCATCAGACAACGCTTCTTCACGGTGAGCGGTCGGAATGACAAAGCGGTCTTCGTAGTTGGCGATTGCCAAATAGCGGTACATCTCTTCAACTTGGTGTTTGGTCAAGCCCACGTCATCAAGCACCGCTTGGCTCTCAACCTTATCAACAAGTTGCATACGCTTATAAGAACGCATGGCAAGCAGACGTTTTAGGGCAAGTTTGACAGGCACTTCATCGCCAGCGGTCAGCATATTTGCCAAATATTTAACAGGAATACGCAGACTATCAACATCAGGGATAAGTCCGTCCATGCCCACTTTGCCCGCTTCGGCGGCGTTTTGGATTGGCGATAGCGGTGGCACATACCATACCATCGGCAAGGTGCGATATTCTGGGTGCAAAGGCAGGGCAAGTTGCCAATCCATCGCCAGTTTATGGACAGGCGATTTTTGGGCGGCTTCGATGACGCTCATCGGCACGCCATCTTTTAGAGCTTGCTCAATGACGGCAGGGTCATTGGGGTCTAAGAACACATCAAGCTGGGCTTTGTACAAATCTTTCTCATTTGGCGTGCTGGCAGCTTCTTTGATTTTGTCGGCATCATACAAAAGCACGCCTAGATAACGAATACGCCCCACACAGGTCTCAGAACAGATGGTTGGCTGACCTGATTCAATGCGTGGATAGCAAAAGATACATTTTTCGGATTTGCCTGATTTCCAGTTATAATAAATCTTCTTATAAGGACAGCCCGAGATACACATACGCCAGCCACGGCATTTGTCTTGGTCGATAAGCACAATGCCATCTTCTTCACGCTTATAAATCGCTCCTGATGGGCAAGACGCCACGCACGTTGGGTTTAAGCAATGCTCGCACAAGCGTGGCAGGTACATCATAAAGGTGTTTTCGTATTCACCATAGATGTCGGCTTGGACTTGGTCAAAGTTCTTATCGGCACGGCGTTTGGCAAATTCAGAGCCTAAGATTTCTTCCCAGTTTGGCCCCCATTCGATTTTTTGCATACGCTTACCTGTAATAAGCGAGCGTGGGCGTGCAATCGGCTGATGGTCGCCTAATGGGGCGGTATGCAGGTGCTGATAGTCAAAGTCAAACGGCTCATAATAGTCGTCAAGACTTGGCAAATCAGGGTTGGCAAAGATGTTGGCAAGCACACGGAATTTACCGCCAATGCGTGGGTTGATGGAACCGTTGGCGTTACGAATCCAGCCCCCTTTCCATTTTTCTTGGTTTTCCCACTCTTTGGGGTAGCCGATACCAGGCTTGGACTCTACGTTGTTAAACCATGCGTATTCCATGCCTTCACGGCTTGTCCAGACGTTTTTGCAGGTTACAGAGCAGGTGTGGCAACCGATACATTTATCAAGGTTTAGCACCATGCCAACTTGTGAGCGAATTTTCATAGGATTCCCCTTATGCCTAGTTCTTTTTATTTTGTAAATTTAAAAGAACATCGGTAGGTCAAAATTGAATAGGGCGTGTTGAACCTTTATAACACAAACTATAATTTGAAATTTTGTAAAATAAAATCACTATTTTTGCATGAAAAAATGGCTAAATCTTATTTTTCTTCGTCAAAATCCTTGTTGATATTTCAATATCAACTGCGGACTTTTCCTTGAAAAACGTGCGATTTTTCTCATTTTTCATTGCAAATACAAAGATTCAACACGCCCTAGTTTATCCCCTTTGCTGAAAGTTTGCTATCCTACCAAAAGGGATAAACAGGGCAGTTTATCAGTCCAAAGTAGTAGGCAATGGACGTGGCAGACTGTCGTCAGGCTTACCTTCTAGCCAGTCGATGTTCGCCATTTTACGCACCACCACGAACTCATCACGGTTACAGCCGACCGTACCATAATAGTTAAAGCCGTACGCTTGCTGGGCATAACCGCCAATCATGTGCGTGGGTTTTAGGATTGCCCGAGTGACCGAGTTATGAATACCGCCACGGGTGCCTGAGTTTTCAGAACCAGGGATGTTCACGAGCTTTTCTTGGGCGTGGTACATCATCGTCATGCCTTCTTTGACACGCTGAGAGACCACCGCACGGGCGGTAATTGCTCCGTTATGGTTAAAGACTTCAATCCAGTCGTTGTCTTCGATACCTGCTTTTTTGGCATCAATCTCACTCATCCACACGATAGGACCACCACGAGAGAGCGTCAGCATGAGCAGGTTCTCAGAGTAAGTACTGTGAATGCCCCATTTTTGGTGTGGCGTTAGGAAGTTTAATACTATCTCTTTGTTGCCATTTGACTTATAGCGTTTTAGCTCGTCTGTCGTTCTTGTGTCAATCGGTGGGCGATACTGTTGCAACTGCTCGCCAAACGCCTGCATCCAAGGGTGGTCTTGGTAGAACTGCTGACGACCTGTGATGGTACGCCAAGGAATCAGCTCATGCACGTTGGTATAGCCTGCATTGTAGCTGACTTTTTCGGATTCTAGTCCCGACCAAGTTGGGGATGAGATAATCTTACGGGGCTGAGCGACAATATCACGGAAACGGATTTTTTCATGCTCGGACGATTTGGCAAGGTGCGTGTGGTCTCGTCCTGTATTGCTTGACAAGTCCGCCCATGCCTTGACCGCCACGTGTCCGTTGGTCTCAGGGGCGAGCATGAGTACCGTCTCGGCAGCGTCCACAGCGGTATTAATGCGTGGGCGACCGTGAGCTACGTTGTCTTCGGTAACGGTGTAGTTGAGCTCGCCAAGCAGTTTAACTTCTTCCTTGGTGTCCCATGTAATGCCTTTTGAGCCGTTGCCAAGATTATCCATGAGTGTGCCAAGCGATGTGAATTTGGCATACGTGGACGGATAATCACGCTCCACGACTTTGATGTGTGGGCAGTTCTTACCAGGGATTGGGCGTACGCCTTGGGTTTTCCAGTCCGTTCCACCAAAGGGCTGAGCCAGCTCCCCTTCGCTGTCGTGTTGCATGGGCAGGGTTACAATGTCCGTCTCCACACCAAGATGACCGACCGACAGCTCGGAGAATTTTTGGGCGATGAGCTTATAAATCTCCCAGTCCGTCTTGGACTCCCACGCAGGGTCGGTGGCAGCGGTCAAGGGGTGGATAAAGGGGTGCATATCAGACGTGTTCAGGTCG
>NZ_JAAELD010000333.1 GCF_024227015.1 Moraxella sp. | reverse complement strand
CCATGCGTTCTTACAAGCGTCTTGAGCTTGTTGAGAAAAAAGACGCAAAAGAAGTGCTAGACGCTGTGGGTCTTACCAAAGCACAAGTCGAAGAGATGTATCGCTACTTGGCGATTGCCAACTACGAAGACCGTTTTGTCATTCCGTCATCACACCGTGAAGAAGCGATGAGTGATGTATTTGCTGAGAAAAACGGCTGTGGCTTTAGCTTTGGTTCTGGCTGTAGCGGTAGCAATGATGTCAATATGTTCGGTCAGACCAAGGCAACTCGCCGTGAGATGATTGAAACTGTGCAGACATGGGAGAACTAGCATGAGTGGACAAACCCCCAATGATTTTCGTCTGCTCAAGGTGATTAGCCTACTGCTTGACTACCCTAGTGATGAATTGTTCCTTGATGACACATTGCAGGCGTGCCAAGAAATCGTCGCCACATCAAGACTGATTAGCCCTGATGTGCGTGGTGAGATTGTCAGCTTTATTGATGAGCTGTCAAGCCTTGGTACGATTGACGCACAGTCTCGCTATGACGGTCTGTTTGAGCGTGGGCGTTCCTTGTCGCTTTGGCTGTTTGAACACGTTCATGGCGAAAGCCGAGACCGTGGGCAAGCCATGGTAGATTTAATGGGACAATACGAACAAGCAGGCTTTGAAATCGGTGTCAAAGAATTGCCTGACTTTTTGCCGATGTATCTTGAGTTTTTGGCATATCAAGCCACGCAAATTGATGATGACATGCAAATTCGCATGGATATTGCTGATGTCAGCCACATCTTAGCCCTACTTGGGGCAAGACTTGTGGACAAGGACAGCAGTTATGCCAGTTTGTTTAAGGCACTGCTACAAGTCGCAGGCAAACCGCTTAGCGTCATTGATGATGAGCTT
>NZ_JAAELD010000332.1 GCF_024227015.1 Moraxella sp. | reverse complement strand
TTTGCATTAATTTCAATAAGTTATCGATAAAATTACAAATTTGTAAAAAAAGTTGCGCCATAGTAATTTGTGTATATTGATACCTGTTTTGCTGCCGGCGATATTCTTTCAGTTTTAGTTTAGAGACTGTCGAGCCAGGCCAGGATATCTTCTTTATGATCCCAATCGATGAGTTCATCCAATTTTGGATCGTGTTTAAGAGCTGATTGGGCGTACTGAATAAATTTCTTTTGCACGCTGCGTTTGTGAGTCAGATCCATGTGCAAGTAAACCATGGTGGATTGGATATTTTCGTGTCCCAGGCGGATTTTGATGTCGGTAATGGCATGACCACAGCTGAGCATATTAACGGCTCGTGAGTGTCGGAAGCTGTGCGCCGCATTGATGGCGTTAAGTCGTTTCGGCGGCAGGGTGCGCCGAAGATATTTTTGGCATAACCGATGGATGCCCGAGCGTGTTAATGCCTGTCCGCGCTGGTTGATAAAAAGCCGATGGCGATACAGCGGTTTTGGAGCGGTGCGATATTTTTGGATATACAGTGTAAGCAGTTCGCAGGTTTTAGGTCACAGCTCAATTTGACGGAAGCGATTGCCTTTGCCTAAGATGGCCAGTGTTTGGTTGTGGGCATTGAAGTAATCCAGATTAAGAGTTGCGATCTCGGTTGCCCGGGCGCCGGAGTCAAAGAGCAGATGCAACAGACAATAGTCTCGCAAGCCTTCACTTTTGTTCAAATCAACGACATTGTAGAGATCCATAATTTCTTCCGGAT
>NZ_JAAELD010000331.1 GCF_024227015.1 Moraxella sp. | reverse complement strand
CTGCTTCATCTAGCCCTGTGGCAATGCTGACCGCTTCATCAAGGGTAATTTGGTGGCGTTTGGCGTGCATGCCATCACGCAAACTCATGTCATGCAATACGATATAACGATTTCTTAAATTCATGATACGTTCTCCATAATTAGGCGTTAAGCGGCTGTGCTGCGAGCAGGTAATTGGATGATGCCATTAGCCACTTCTTCTGCAAACATTTCGGCAGTGCGTAAGGCGGCAGCAGTCATGATGTCAAGATTGCCTGCATATTTTGGTAAGAAGTCACCCAAGCCTTTTACTTCAAGGAACATCGACACCCGTTTGCCATCAAACACAGGCCCATTGACCAAACGATAGCCAGGTACGTATTTTTTGACCTGCTCCACCATCTCATGAACAGATTGGATGATGGCAGCTTGATCTGGCTCAGATTCAAGCAGACAATGTACGGTATCACGCATCAGCATCGGTGGCTCGGCAGGGTTAATGATGATGATCGCTTTACCATTCGCTGCCCCGCCAACTTGCTCAATCGCTTTGGCAGTGGTACGGGTAAATTCGTCGATATTTTTACGAGTACCAGGACCGACTGATTTTGAAGACACGGTCGCCACGATTTCGCCATAATTGACTGGCTGAACTTGTGACACAGCTGCTACCATCGGAATGGTCGCTTGTCCGCCACAAGTTACCATGTTAACGTTCATCTCAAGCTGTTGGGTGTGCTGGGTCAAATTGACAGGGGGCACACAAAATGGCCCGATGGCAGCAGGGGTCAAGTCCACCATCATCACACCAAGCTCATTAAGCTTACGGCTATTTTCGGCATGCACATAGGCTGAGGTGGCATCAAAGGCAATACGGATATCATCATCAATGATGTTATCTAAGATACCATCAATGCCTTGGTCACAGGTCTTGATACCCATGTCGCGAGCTCGTTTGAGCCCTTCAGATTGCGGGTCGACGCCCACCATCCACACAGGCTCAATCCAGTTCGAGCGTTGCATCTTCATCAACAAATATAATG
>NZ_JAAELD010000330.1 GCF_024227015.1 Moraxella sp. | reverse complement strand
TTTTTCATCAGTTACAAAGTCAAAATTTAAGAGCAAAAGCCATGACCGCACCACTTTTTAAACCTTTACCTGATTACCGCCTAACTTTTAAAGATAAAGTGTTGGATTTATCCACGCCCAAGGTGATGGGGATATTAAACGTAACCCCTGATTCGTTTTCGGACGGTGGACGCTTTAACAGTGTGGATAGAGCGGTGGCTCATGCTAAGCAGTTGGTGCTTGATGGGGCGGACATCATAGATATTGGTGGCGAGTCCACACGCCCTAATGCTGTGCCTGTTTTGCTTGATGATGAGCTGGCAAGGGTTGTGCCTGTGGTGCGTGCCGTGCGTCAAGAGCTGGGCGATAAGCTGTGGCTGTCGGTAGATACCAGTAGCCCTACGGTGATGCAGCAGGCAATCATGGCAGGGGCGGATATGATCAATGATGTGCGGGCACTGTCTCGGGACGGGGCGTGTCAAATGGCAAGCGATTTGGCGTGTCCTGTGGTGCTGATGCACAGCCGTGGCGAGCCGTCCACGATGGGGGATTTGGCGGTGTATGATGATGTTGTGGCGGACGTGGTGCGTGAATTGTCAGCAAGTATCGATCGGGCGGTCGGGGCAGGCGTGAAATCAGAAAATATAGTCATTGATGTGGGCATGGGCTTTGCCAAGCATTATGCCGAGCATAAATGCCTGATGAATGAGCTGTCCGCTGTGAGTGAAATGCTAAATTATCCCATGCTGTTTGGGGTGTCAAG
>NZ_JAAELD010000329.1 GCF_024227015.1 Moraxella sp. | reverse complement strand
CATGCTGGCAGGGGTTGAGCCTGCCCCCGAGAACATCAGCACGACCAGTAGCACGGATTCTGCGGTGTATTATATCGGCTATCTGGACGTGGATAACGCCGAACGCAAGCTTCGCATTGACATGACCGCACAGGTCAATATCATTACCAATTCAGTCAAAAACGTACTCAACATACCGTCGTCCGCCCTAAAAGGAGGTAAGGGCAAATACAGCGTGCAAGTGGTCGGAGCGGACGGCATTGCCAAGCCTGTGGACGTACAAGTGGGACTAAATAACCGTGTTAATGCCGAAATCAAATCAGGGCTAAACGCTGGTGATAAAGTCGTGATTGGCGAAGCAAGTCAAGGCGGTGAAAACAAACAGGGTCAAAACCGCCCACCAATGATGAGATAATGGGGAGAAAATCATGAAAATCCCACTCATACAAGTCAAAAATCTCGTGCGTGAGTTCCCTGCTGGCGACACCAATATTCGCATTTTGCACGGGCTTGATTTAACGCTGTATCAAGGCGAAATGGTTGCCATCATCGGGCAATCAGGCTCAGGCAAATCCACGCTTATGAACATTTTGGGCTGTCTTGACAAAGCCACAAGCGGAAGCTATACCATTTTTGGCAAATCTGTGGACGATATGGATAGTGAAGAGCTTGCTAGACTTAGACGTGAGCATTTTGGTTTTATTTTTCAGCGTTATCACTTGCTTGGCGACATCAACGCCCTTGATAATGTTACCGTCCCTGCTGTCTATGCAGGTATGAACACCACCAAAAGACGTGAGCGAGCCACCGAACTTCTTACCCAATTAGGCCTAGGCGAGAAAACCACCAACCGACCCAATCAACTCTCAGGCGGTCAACAGCAACGTGTTTCCATTGCAAGGGCTTTGATGAATGGGGGCGACATTATCCTAGCGGACGAGCCGACAGGGGCGTTGGATAGCGGTTCTGGCAAGGAAGTCATGAACATCTTGCACCGCCTAAAAGATGACGGACACACCATCATCATGGTAACGCACGACCCGAGTTTGGCAAGCCAAGCCGAGCGAGTTATTGAGTTAAAGGACGGGCACATCATCGCCGATTATTATACCGACAATGCCAGAAATCAAGAACAACAAGATAATAATCACAATACCCAAAACACCGCCACAAGCAAAAACACCTTTGGCTCAAAAAACGCCCTATTTGGCGTGATAGACCGCCTAAAAGAAGCCTTTAAAATGTCTATCTATGCCATGAAAGCCCATAAAATGCGGACACTCTTGACCATGCTTGGTATCATCATCGGTATCGCCTCTGTGGTGTCTATCGTGGGGCTAGGGCAAGGCTCGCAAGCCAAAATCCTAGCCGACATCAACGCCCTAGGCACGAACACCATTACCGTGATGAATGGCTATCCTTTTGGTGACGCCAGACGGCGGTTTGGGCGAGATAATCTCACCGTGGCGGACGCCCAAGCCGTTGCCAACCAGCCTTATGCCTTATCGGTGAGTCCCATGGTCAATAAAAGCATGAGTATCCGCTTTGAGAGCATTGATGCCACAGGGACGATTAATGGCGTAGGAAAGGACTACTTGTCGGTAACAGGCGAAGTGCTAAGCATGGGGCAAGGCTTTGATGATGAGAGTATCAGTAGCGCCAGCCAGGACATTATCATCGACCAAAACGCTTACAAGACGTATTTTAACAATGAAGGCAACCCCATCGGGCAAACCTTGCTTGTTGGTAACGTCCCTGCTCGTATCGTGGGCGTGTTGTCCGAAAAAAAATCGTCCTTTGCCCGCACCAGCAACTCGCCTACCGTCTATATGCCTTATACCACCGTCATGTATCGCATGCTTGGTACCAGCTACATTGACCGTTTTGTCGTACTCATAGATGATGGAACGCCATCCGCCATCGCTGAGACCGCCATCAAGGATTTGATACGCACCCGCCATGGCGAAGAAGATTTTAACATTATGAATACCGACAGTATCAAGGAGACGGTACAGTCCACCACCACCGCCATGACCATGCTCATCTCATCCATTGCCATCATCTCGCTCATCGTGGGCGGTATTGGTGTGATGAACATCATGCTCGTGTCCGTCACCGAACGCACCAGCGAGATTGGCGTGCGTATGGCAGTCGGGGCAAGGCAGTCGGACATCATGGGGCAGTTTTTGATAGAAGCGGTGTTGGTGTGTATCCTAGGCGGTATCTTGGGCATACTTATGGCGTTTGGTATTGGTGGACTCATTAATAAATTTGGCGGGGGTAATTTTGCCGTCATCTACTCACCGTTATCCATCGTGGTTGCCTTTGTCTGCTCAACGCTCATTGGTGTGGTGTTTGGCTTTTTACCCGCCCGTAATGCGTCAAGACTTAACCCCGTCGATGCGTTGGCACATAATTAATCACCCAATAAAATCGCAAACTTCAAGGTTTGCGATTTTTTATAAAAAACATAAAAAACCACTTGCAAACATCCAAATATACTGTATAATACGCACCACATTAGCGATAAGGGTCGTTAGCTCAGTTGGTAGAGCAGTTGACTTTTAATCAATTGGTCGCAGGTTCGAATCCTGCACGACCCACCATTATCCTAATCGCAAGTAAGTTT
>NZ_JAAELD010000328.1 GCF_024227015.1 Moraxella sp. | reverse complement strand
TCGTTTTAGTGCCTTTTGCGTGGCAGGGACAGGACCATAGCCCATAATCGCCGCATCGCACCCTGCCACTGCCATGGAGCGAATTTTGGCTCGTGGGGTCCGCCCAAGCTCTTTGGCTTTGCCTGCCGACATGATGAGCATGGCGGACGCACCGTCTGATAAGGCGGATGATGAGCCTGCCGTTACCGTGCCGTTTACAGGGTCAAATACGGGTCTGAGCTTTTGTAGACTCTCAATATTGGCATCAAAACGAATGACTTCGTCCACGGTGCAAAGCTGTAAATTACCCTGCTCATCATGCCCTTCTACGCCCACGATTTCTTTGTCAAACCGCCCTTCTTGGGTGGCTTTGGTCGCTTTGACATGTGAGCCTAGGGCAAATTCGTCCTGCTCGGCTCGGCTAATGTCATTCATACGCCCAAGCATTTCGGCGGTCAGCCCCATCATGTTGGACGCTTTGGCGATTTGCTTTGAGCTACTGGGGTTGATGTCCACGCCATGCATCATGGCAACGTGTCCCATATGCTCCACGCCCCCGATGATAAAGATGTCGCCTTGGTGGGTCATGATTTGGGCGGCAGCGGTGTGCAGGGCTTGCATGGATGAGCCACACAGACGGTTTACCGTTTGTCCTGCCACGTGCTTTGGAATGCCTGCCAATAGGCTTGCGTGGCGAGCGATGTTCCAGCCTTGCTCCAAGGTTTGATTGACACAGCCCCAAATCACGTCTTCGATGTCATTAGGGTCAAAATCATTTCGCTTGATTAAGGCTTTCATCAGCTCTGCCGATAGGGTCTCGGCTCGCACGTTGCGGAACATACCGTTTTTGGATTTGCCCATGGCGGTGCGGACACCATCGACGATGACCACGTCTGTTGGATTTAATGTTGTCATATTTTTTCCTTAAAATTTTAATTATTGATAAAAACTCTCGCCACGCTCTGCCATGTCTCGTAGCATTTGCGGAGCTTCATATGCCTTGCCAAGATGAGCGTACTTATCACACAAAGCGACAAATTCTTTTACGCCCACTTGGTCAATGTAGCGACACGGACCCCCACGAAACGGTGGGAAGCCAAGCCCCATCAACATTGCCATGTCCGCCTCGCCTGCACTTGCCACGATGTTATCTTCTAGGCAACGCACCGTCTCGGTACAAAACGCCACCATCAAGCGGTCAATGATTTCTTCGTCAAAATCGCTACTATCGTCTTGCACCGCTTTTAGTAGCTCATAAGTGGTCGTATCCACGCTCTTTTTGGGCTTGCCTTTTTTGTCAAGCTCATATTTATAAAAGCCTGCGCCATTTTTTTGACCCAAACGGTTATTTTCAAACATGACAGTCGTGGCGGTCTTATAATCAGGATTCATACGCTCAGGGAATGCGTTCGCCATTACGCTACTTGCGTGAACACCTGTATCAATGCCCACCACGTCAAGCAAATAGGCAGGTCCCATAGGCCAGCCGAATTTTTCCATGACTTTATCAATCTTGACAAAATCCGCCCCGTTTTTGATGAGTAAATCAAACGCCCCAAAATAAGGGAACAGCACACGGTTCACCAAAAATCCTGCGCAGTCATTGACCACAATTGGCGTTTTGCCCATTTTTTGAGCAAGGGCAACCGTAGTCGCCACCGCTTCATCGCTCGTCCGCTCGCCACGGATAATCTCAACAAGGGGCATACGATGAACGGGGTTAAAAAAGTGCATACCCACAAAATTCTCGGGGCGTTTTAGCGACTTGGCAAGCTCGGTAATGCTAATCGTGGACGTGTTGGACGCAAGGATAGCTGTGTCTTTAATCAGGCTTTCGGTCTCGGCAAGCACCGCCTTTTTGATTTTTTCGTTCTCCACCACCGCTTCAATGACGATGTCAGGCGTGCCAAAATCGCCATAGTTTAAGGTTGGGCGGATTTTGGATAGGGTTTCGCCCATTTTGGCAGTGCTGATTTTGCCACGCTCTACTTCTTTGCTAAGGAGCTTGCTCGCTTCATTCATGCCTAGGTCAAGCTGTTCTGCCTTGATGTCTTTCATGATGATAGGCAAGCCCTTGACTGCCGACTGATAAGCGATACCACCGCCCATAATCCCTGCCCCAAGCACCGCCATTTCATTGATGTTGTGGGCAGATTTGGATTGGTCTTTGGCACGTTTTTTGACCAGCTGATCATTAAGGAATACACCGACCAAAGCCTCAGCCTGTGGCGTTTTGGCGGATTTGGCAAAATTAGTTGCCTCAATCTTAATCGCTTCATCACGCCCCAGATTGGCATGACGCTCGACCGCATCCAATGCCAAAGCGATGGATGGGTAATGCTTAGGGTTTGCCTTAGCAAAAATCACGCCCTTGGCAGAATTAAACGCCATGGCTTGCTCGGTTGCGTTTAGCTTGACAGGTTCTAACTTCTCGGCACGTTTGGCTTGCCAGTCGATCTCGCCGCTGATGCACTTACGCACCAAATCAATCGCTGATTGCTCTAGGATATCATCAGCAACGACAGCATCCGCCAAACCTACCTTCAGCGCATCGGCAGGTCTTAGTGAGTTACCCGTAGCGATAAGCTCTAGAGCGTTATCCACCCCGATGATGCGCGGCGCACGCACCGAACCGCCAAATCCTGGGAAAATACCCAGCTTGGTCTCAGGGAATCCTACTTGTCCTGACTGCCCCATGATGCGGTACTCGCACACCAAGGTCATCTCGCAGCCGCCGCCCAACGCCGCACCATTAATGGCGCACACCTTAGGAAATGGTAAATCTTCAAAACGGTTAAAGGTGTCATTAATATCAAGCAGCCACGTCTCTAGCTCATCCTGTGGACGCTTAAAATAACTTAGAAACTCGGTGATGTCCGCCCCTGCGATAAAGACCTTTTTGCCCGATGCGACAATGGCGCCCTTGATGGTGCTGTCGTTCTCTAGAGCGATTACCGCTTCTCTAAATTCCGCATTCGTGGCTTGGTCGAATTTATTGACTGATTCGTTTTCATTGTTAAAATGAAATTTGACGATGTCGCCGTCTAGTCGGCTGACTTGTATGGATTTTCCTTGATAGATCATATGTACTCCTATTGCTTATGTTTGGGATAATTTACACATCCAATCTTACTATAACATAAGCCATCAGCGAAAATAAGTACAGAATTTTGAGCAAATTTGACCGATTAGTCATCTTTTGGTGGCGGTCATTTATGATCATGCAACAAAAATCCCCGTGCAGTGACGAGGATTTTTATTATGTCGGATTATTTATTTAATAGTGGGTGCTTTGCCATCATTGATGACGTCAGCATCGACAATCACTTCTTTGACATCGTCCATGCTTGGCAGCTCATACATGGTGTCAAGCAGCGCATTCTCAATGATAGAGCGCAGACCACGCGCGCCCGTCTTACGCTTCATGGCTTTTTTGGCAATGGCGTCCAGCGCATCTTTATCGAATGACAGCTTGGCGCCTTCCATCTCGAACAGATACTGATATTGTTTGGTCAGTGCGTTCTTTGGTTCGGTTAGAATCTGCACCAATGCCTCTTCATCGAGCTCATCAAGCGTCGCGATGACTGGCAGACGACCGATGAATTCTGGAATGATACCAAACTTCACCAGATCTTCAGGCTCAACCTCACGGAACAGCTCGCTGATCTTCGTCTCTTCTTTGGCTTTGACCACCGCATTAAAACCCATGCCCGTGGTCTCGGTGCGCTGCTGGATAATCTTATCAAGCCCTGCAAATGCACCGCCGACGATCATTAGGATGTTACTGGTGTCCACTTGGATCATCTCTTGACGTGGGTGCTTGCGACCACCTTGGGGCGGAATATTGGCAACCGTGCCTTCGATGATTTTTAGTAGTGCCTGCTGAACGCCCTCACCCGATACGTCACGAGTGATTGAAACGTTTTCGCTTTTTTTGGTGATTTTATCGATCTCATCGATGTAGATGATGCCTTTTTGGGTGCGTTCGATGTCATAGTCGGCAGCTTGTAGCAGCTTTTGAACGATGTTCTCAACATCCTCACCCACATAGCCCGCCTCGGTTAAGGTCGTGGCATCTGCCATGGCAAATGGCACATCCAACAGGCGCGCCAAAGTCTGCGCCAGCAAGGTCTTACCCGAACCCGTTGGACCGATGAGCAGGATATTACTCTTAGCAAGCTCAACTTTCTCGCCATTTAGCGTGTCGTCTTTTTGGGCAGATTTTAAGCGCTTATAGTGGTTATAGACCGCAACTGACAGCGCTTTTTTGGCAGCATCTTGACCGATGACGTATTCGTCCAAGTGTGCGCGCAGCTCTTTTGGCTTAGGCAACTTGGCATTCGCCCAGTCGTCAGCTTCTTCTTGCTGATCATAAGACGCGGCTTCTTCGGCGTTCTCTTTTGCTGTCTTGTCGGCTTTAGCCTTAGATGGCTTGACGCCAATGCCTGCTTCGCTTAGCATGTCACCACACAATGACACACACTCATTACAGATATTGGCCGCATCGCCAGCGATGAGTTTTTTGACCTCGGCTTTCTTTTTACCGCAGAACGAACAGGTATTTTCTAAATTACTCATCATCAATCCTTATAGCCCAGTCGGACGCTTGTCAAGCACAACATCCACCAAGCCATATTCGCGCGCCGCTTCTGCACTCATGAAGTTATCGCGATCAGTGTCTTTTTCTAGGCGCTCGACAGGCTGACCTGTGTGATCAGCAAGCAGCTGATTTAGCTTTGCTTTAAGCTGAATAATCTCACGCGCATGAATCTCAATGTCCGATGCCTGACCACGGAAACCGCCCAACGGCTGATGAATCATGATGCGTGAGTTGGCAAGGGCATAGCGCTTACCCTTCTCACCTGCCGACAATAGGAACGAGCCCATGCTCGCCGCCTGACCCATGCAGATGGTCGAGACGTCCGGCTTAATAAAGTTCATCGTATCATAGATCGCCATGCCTGCAGTGACCACGCCACCAGGGGAGTTGATGTATAGATGCACGTCCTTTTCTGGGTTGTCAGCTTCAAGGAATAACAGCTGAGCGACGATCAAGTTCGCCATGTTGTCCTCAACCTGACCTGTCAAGAAAATCACACGCTCACGCAACAGGCGCGAGAAAATATCAAACGAACGCTCACCACGACCAGACTGCTCAATCACCATCGGTACAAGAGCATTTTGTGGTGCGATGGGCGCATGGTAGCTGTCCATCAACTGATCATAAAAAGGATTGTTTTTCATGTTTTGCATTGTGATTTCCTAGTTTTTGAAAATATCGCTTATTTTACCATTAATTAAAAAATACCCCAAACACTGTTTGGGGTATTTTTATGGCTTTATTGTAAGCCAAGATTATAGCTGAGCTTGTTGAGCTGCTGCCAGTAGGTCTTGGTATTTTACTTCTTTGTCAGTTACTTTACCTTGAGCCAGTAGATAATCAACCACTTGATCTTCTAGAACCACAGACTCGATGCCAGCGCGTTGCTGCTTGTCGTTGGTGTAATAGTCGATAACTTCTTGTGGATCTTCGTAGTTTTCAGCCGCTTCTGCGATGAATGCAGTCACGCGATCTTGATCAACTTCGATTTTCTCTTTGTCGATGATTTGGCTAACCAATACGCCAAGACGTACCGCGCGTAGTGCTTGATCTTCGAACAGTTCATTTGGCAGCATGTCAGCGCCAAAAGTATTAGGGTTGGCACCGAACTGCTGAGCGAAACGCTGTAGCATTTGTTCACGCTGACGGTTGATTTCTTGCTCTAGCATGGCTTTTGGCACGTCGAATTCGTTCTTCTCAAGTAGCGCGTCGAATGCAGCCTGTTTTACTTGATTGCGACCAGCGTTCTTGATTTCGCGCTCCATGTTCTTACGAACGTCAGCTTTTAGCTTGTCAAGACCACCTTCTTTTACACCGAACAGCTCAAAGAATTCTTCGTTTAGCTCAGGTAGTCTTGGTGATTTAACTTCTTTAACGTTGATTTTGAAGTCAGCTTCTTTACCTTTTAGGTTCTCAGCTTGGTAATCTTCTGGGAAAGTCACTTTGATGGTTTTTTCTTCGCCAGCTTTCATGCCTTTCATGCCATCTTCAAAGCCTGGAATCATCTGACCAGAACCGATCACCAGACGATAGTTCTCAGCGCTGCCGCCTTCGAATTTATCGCCATCGATAGAACCTTCAAAGTCGAAAGTCGCTTCATCGCCATCTTCTAGTGCACCGTCTTTGGTCTCTAGTGTTTGGCGTTGTTTTTGTAGGTTTTCGATCATCACGTCTACGTCTTCGTCAGACACAGAGGCTGTTTGACGCTCAACTTCGATCTCGCTCACGCCTTTTACTTCCACTTCTGGGAAAGTTTCAACCGTGGCTTGATATACCAAGAAATCATTCTCAAGCTTCACATCATCGATGTTCGGCACACCTACTGCGCGGATTTTTTTCTCGTTCATCGCTTCAAATACAGTGTCACGAATCACGTCGTTGATGACTTCTTGCTGGATGCCAGCACCGTACTGCGCGCGGATGTGCGACACAGGCACTTTACCCTTACGGAAACCGTCGATCTTGGCAGTCTTAGCTAGGCTACGGATACGACCTTCTACTTTGCCTTGGATGGTACCCACTGGTACTTTTACGGTCAATTGGGTTTCTTTGTCTGACAGTACATTGACTGCGATGTCTAGATTGCTCATGGTAATTACCTTTTAAAATATGAAAAACGGCTTGACTTCCATCAAGTATAAAATTTGGGTGTTATCATAACACGATTTAGGTATCAAAACACCTAAAAGCATCACAGTATAACGCTAAGCGGTTAAAATTACAACCAAAAACGCTGTATTCCCCATCAAATGCCTTTTATTTGAGCTGATTGATGAGTACCTTCAAAGCTTGTCCGCGATGACTGAGCGAATTTTTGACTGCCTTTTCAAGCTCGGCAGAGGATTTGTCAAGGCTTGGCACATAGAACAGCGGATCATAACCAAAGCCATTCTCACCCCGTGTCGTATCTAAGATTTCGCCTGCCCATTCGCCTTGGGCGATGATTGGTAAAGGATCATCGGCGTGTTGCACCAAGGCTAACACACAGACGAATTTACCGATAATAGGAGTATCGCCCCTAAGCGGTGCCAGTTCTGTCAATAGCTTGGCATTATTGGCCTGATCATCGCCATGCACGCCTGCATATCTTGCCGAATTAATCCCAGGCATGTTGCCAAGCACAGGCACGCACAGCCCACTATCATCTGCCAAAGCAGGCAGTCCACTGGCAGCACTTGCGTGGCGCGCCTTGATGATGGCGTTTTCGATGAATGACCATCCTATCTCATCAGCGTCTGTGATGCCAAGCTCGCCTTGCGGGATGATGGTAATGCCTAGATTAGCCTGATCGAACAGTGCCTGAAATTCGGCCAATTTGCCTTT
>NZ_JAAELD010000327.1 GCF_024227015.1 Moraxella sp. | reverse complement strand
GGTGGGTGGCCGTTACGTTTATATCGATATCGACAGGCAGTTGGCGGCGCGCTACGGCATGACGATAGACGATGTTCACAGTATTGTAGGCTCGGCAGTGGGCGGCAAAGTGGTTACACAATCAGTGGAAGGGCGTGAGCGTTTTCCTATTGCCATGCGCTTTTTACAGCACTACCGCGATACGCCTGAATCTTTAGCATCCATGCCTTTCGTCACACCAAGCGGTGTTCACATTACCCTTGGCGATGTGGCGACCGTGCGTATTGACGACGGGCCGGCTGGGATTAAAAGTGAAAATGCCCGATTAAACGGATGGGTATACATTGATATCTCGTCAGACTCAGCCACGGGTATTGACTTAGGGGGTTATGTAGATAGCGCAAAACGTCATTTGTCAGAGCAACTTGATTTACCCACTGGATACTCCATTACGTGGGCGGGGCAGTTTGCTTACCTTGAGCGCGCGAAAGCAAAACTGTCGGTGGTTATACCGCTAACGTTAGCCATTATCTGCCTTTTGCTTTATCTGGC
>NZ_JAAELD010000326.1 GCF_024227015.1 Moraxella sp. | reverse complement strand
CAGCATCAAATGGATTCACTGGATGAGTCGGCCAGCCCAATGCTGCAATTGGCACGAATTGCGGATAAAAAAATCAGTGAAGCGACCTTACGTGCCTTTTTAGGCAGCTTCGGCTTTAGTGGCGAACGGATGGATACCCCTTGCGAGAGTTTCTCTGGTGGTGAACGTGCCCGTTTGGCATTGGCTTTAATCGTGTGGTTACGTCCTAATGTGTTGATTCTAGATGAACCGACCAACCATTTAGACTTAGATATGCGCCATGCCTTAACCATGGCTTTACAAGACTATGAAGGTGCTGTGGTCTTGGTTTCACACGAACGCCAACTGATTGCCAGCGTGTGCGATGACCTCATTTTAGTCCATGCTGGAAAATCGACCGAATTTGAAGGCGATCTACACGATTATGCCAACTGGTTACGCCAAGCGCGCCTAGAAATGATTAAACAAGGCGGAATCGTAGCGCCGATCGTGTCTAAAGTCAGCACTCAAAAAACCATCGTTTCAAAGGTTGATAAAGAAGCGCAGCGTAAATTAGCTGCACAGCGCCGTGAACAAACGCGCCCGATTCGTAAAAATATCGAAAAATGTGAAAGCCT
>NZ_JAAELD010000325.1 GCF_024227015.1 Moraxella sp. | reverse complement strand
CGTTATTGACGAGCAGCTCGCCCCAGCGTCTGCCCGATGCTTCGATGGAGATGATGCGTGTGTTGCTGTGCGCTTTTAATTGGCATTCATCACAATCCTCAGGCGTACAAAATTCAGGAATCTCCTTATCTGACAGCGATAGGATGATGTTGTTTTGATTGTCTTCTTCGTGCAGGCACAACGACATCTCGCTATTGGGAAGTAGGGCGGAGAACTCCTTAACCAGAGATTGGAGCTGTAGGCTGGATAAATTGCCTGCGACGATTTTTTGAGCGAAGTTGTACAGCGCATAGATTGCTTGGTTTGCTTGCGTAAGATGCGCGGTGGTGCGACGAACCTCGCTTTTTAATTGGCTTTGATGTGCGTTGATGGTGCCAAGCATAGCGCTCATCGCATTGGAGAGCTGATTAATCTCTTGGTAGCCTTTGACTGATACATTGCTGCTGGCGAGATTTAGACTACCTTGCTTGTAGGAGTTGGTGGTCTCGGTGAGTCGTTTTAGGGGGATTAGGGCGTTTTTATTTAGCTCGTGCATGCCGATGAGCATCGCGGTCAAAATCAGCAGCAGCGTGCCGATATGCAAGTATTGTTGCTGCTGGCTGCGCACTTCGCTGCGTTTTTGAATGTCTAATACGAAGTTGTTGACTTCGGTCAGATAAGCCAACGACGATTCATAAAAGCCGACATTATCCTCTGCCAGCAGGCGTGGCTGTAGATTATTCTGCCATAGATTTTCTATTTTTATTAAGGATTGATCGATGTTGTCGTGGTGGTTGCCTGCTATGGATTGATAATTGCGCAGTTGGTACAGGCGCATCAGCTTGTCTTCGTTCTATGTCTGAACGTCAATGG
>NZ_JAAELD010000324.1 GCF_024227015.1 Moraxella sp. | reverse complement strand
TTGGTTGATTATGAATTTTGAAAATATCAAGCAAGCATGGTTTTCGAATGTGCGAGGCGATGTGCTATCTGGCTTGGTGGTGGCGCTTGCACTCATTCCAGAAGCGATCGCCTTTTCGATCATTGCAGGCGTTGATCCCAAGGTGGGGCTTTATGCGTCGTTTTGTATTGCGGTGGTGATTAGTTTTGTGGGTGGTCGTCCTGCCATGATATCGGCAGCGACGGGTGCGATGGCCCTTGTCATGGCGAGTATTGTGCGCGATCATGGTTTGCAATATTTATTGGCGGCGACACTGTTGACAGGCGTGATTCAGCTCGTTGCGGGATTTTTCAAGGTGGGATATTTGATGAAGTTCGTCGCCCGAGCTGTGGTGGTAGGCTTTGTTAATGCTTTGGCGATTTTGATTTTTATGGCGCAGCTGCCTGAGCTGATTAACGTCACTTGGCATACCTATGCGCTTGTCGCGGCGGGACTTGGTATTATTTATCTGTTCCCATACCTGCCTAAGATTGGCAGAATCATCCCATCACCTCTGGTGACGATCGTGACTTTAACAGTTGTTACGGTGATGCTGAGTATCGACGTGCGAACAGTTGGCGACATGGGTGCGCTGCCTGATACACTGCCTGTGTTCTTGCTGCCTGACATTCCATTGAATTTTGAGACGCTTTTGATTATCTTGCCTTATTCTGTGAGTCTGGCAGCGGTGGGCTTGCTTGAGTCTTTGATGACGGCAACCATCGTTGACGAGATGACTGAGACGGACAGCGATAAGAACCGCGAAAGCAAAGGTCAGGGCATCGCGAATATTGTCAGTGGGCTGTTTGGTGGCATGGCGGGCTGTGCGATGATTGGGCAGTCGGTGATTAATGTTAAATCAGGCGGTCGCACGCGCCTATCGACATTCTTGGCGGGCGTGATTTTGTTGATTATGGTAGTGTTCTTGAGTGATTTGATTTCCATCATCCCTATGCCTGCGCTCGTCGCCGTGATGATCATGGTGTCGATCGGTACGTTTAATTGGCAGTCGATTAAGGAGCTAAAGACGCATCCGCTTGGATTTAATGTGGTGATGCTGGCAACAGTTGCGATCGTTGTATATACGCATAATTTGGCGCTGGGTGTGGGCGCTGGTGTGCTGCTGTCTGCATTGTTCTTTGCCAATAAGATTGGTAGATTAATGACAGTGCAAAGCCTGCCGACAGGTCGTGATGAAAGTCTGGCTTATGGTGT
>NZ_JAAELD010000323.1 GCF_024227015.1 Moraxella sp. | reverse complement strand
TGGCCGGGTTCAAGAAAATATCCCCTGGGCGGATAATCATTCACGAATCACTTACCGCTTCGAATTTGCGATGCTTGTATACTGCCAAATCATGACCCAAAAAGCCGCGGCCATGTTGCTGCATATCGCCGCCCCCACACTGTCGGATATGCTGCATCGCTCGGTTGCTCGCGCCAGGCAAAACCATCGCATCAGAGATCTGAAAACGATCGGTATTGACGAAATCTCCTACTGTAAAGGGCATAAATACGCCACTATCGTCTATGATCTGAAAAAAGCTCGCGTTGTTTGGGTCGGCAAAGGCAAAGGCCGTGAAACCATCGATCAATTCTTTGATGAGGCGCTCAGTGATTTCCAAAAACGCCACATCCGATGGGCGAGCTGTGATATGAGCCAAGCTTACATCACCGCCATCGAATATCATTGCCCAAATGTCACCTTGGTGTTGGACCGTTTTCATATTGCCAAAGCGCTCAATGAAGCCGTCGATGAGGTGCGTAAACAACAGTGGCGGCAGGCGGCTGCCGATGAGCGTAAAGCCCTCAAAGGATTACGATGGTTGCTGTATAAGCATTCCTCCAAAAGAAATAGATATGATACGCGCATCCTCAATGCACTTAAAAAAGGCAATCGCCGCATACACCGTGCTTGGGTGCTCAAAGATGAATTTGAACGCTTCTGGGACTATAAGGCAACCTGGGCCGCTAAACGCTTTTTGAAACGTTGGACAACAATTGCGTTAAAATCCAGGCTACAACCGATGCGCGATTTCGTCAAAATGATCCGCAAACACAGCCACCGCATCTTACCCTATGTGGCTAGTAGACTGACCAATGCTGTCGCCGAAGGGGTTAATCGGATTATCAAAATTGTTAAAAATCGTGCC
>NZ_JAAELD010000322.1 GCF_024227015.1 Moraxella sp. | reverse complement strand
GTCGTGGGCTGCTTTGTGATTATGCTGGCAGTGAGTGCGCTGATTGGTCGATATATGCTACATCATGATGGATTTGATTGGGCGTTTATTATTGTAAATAGCTTGGTGGCGACGGTGGTATTTTATTTTGGATTGAATCCTGATACCACGAAGATGAACATGCCTAATTAGTGCATTTGACCGATTTATTAATATAAGTTATTAATAAATCGGTTTTTTTGATAAGTTTTTATAAAATCCGTCATATTGTCGAAAGTGATTGACAGATGACAAGAAGGGTTTTAATATCGTAATATTTGGTTTGGCTTATATTTTTGATTTTTGGAGTGAGTTATGTCTAATAAGCTGTTTGATTTGATTGAATCATCAGGCGCAAAATGGGTGGATTTCCGTTATACCGACACACATGGGAAGGAGATGCACCTAACTTTCCCTGCGTACAGCGTTGATGAAGACACGCTAGAAGATGGCAAGATGTTCGACGCGTCGAGTGTGGCAGGCTGGAAGGGCGTGGAAGCATCTGACATGATCTTGCTGCCAGATCCTGATACTGCGTATGTTGACCCATTCTTTGAGGCGCCAACTGTGGTGGTGACGTGTGATGTCATCGAACCAGACACACTGCAAGGCTATGCCAAAGACCCTCGTTCTATCGCTCGCCGTGCTGAGACTTACCTAAAATCAACAGGCATCGGTGATACTGCCTTGATCGGTCCTGAGCCTGAATTTTTCGTATTTGACGAGGTCAAGTGGGACATCGACATGTCTGGCGCGCGTAATACTGTGATTTCAGAAGCGGCGGCATGGAGCACCAACAAGGACTATGCGTGGGGTAATAATGGTCAGCGCCCTGCCGTGAAGGGTGCTTATGCGGTGGTTGCACCAGTGGATCATTATCATGACATGCGTTCTGTCATGTGTGATCGCATCGAAGAGGTAATGGGTACAGGTCGTATCGAAGTGCATCACCATGAAGTGGCGAGCAGTCAGCTTGAAATTGGTATCTCCTTCAATACGTTGGTAAAAAAAGCAGACGAAGTTCAGCAATTTAAATACATCGTTCAAAACGTAGCTAACCAGTTTGGCAAAACTGCCACCTTTATGCCAAAGCCGCTCGTTGGTGATAATGGTTCAGGCATGCACGTAAACATGTCTATCTCTAAGGATGGCGTGAATACATTCTCAGGTGATGAATATGCTGGTCTATCAAAGACAGCACTGTATTTCATTGGCGGCATCATCAAGCACGCACGAGCGCTAAACGCCATCACTAACCCAAGCACTAACAGCTATAAGCGTCTAGTGCCGCACTTCGAAGCGCCAATTAAGCTGGCTTATTCTGCATCTAACCGTTCGGCATCGATTCGTATTCCGCACGTGACCAGCCCCAAGGCAGTGCGCATCGAAGCGCGATTCCCTGATCCATCAGCGAACCCTTATCTGTGCTTTGCGGCACTACTGATGGCAGGTCTTGATGGTATCGAGAATAAGATCGATCCAGGTGAGGCAGCGGACAAGAACTTATATGATCTACCACCAGAAGAAGAGGCGCGAT
>NZ_JAAELD010000321.1 GCF_024227015.1 Moraxella sp. | reverse complement strand
ATTTAGATTAACATTTTGGCGTATTTTTGCTAAAATCCTTAAATCTATCTTTGTATTTTGTTTTTAGATTTTTATAGTTTCGTTTTTAAGGCAATTATTCTATGATGCGCAGTCATTATTGCGGTCTTGTGACCGAAGAACTCATTGATCAAACCATCACCATCGCAGGCTGGGTACATCGTCGTCGTGACCACGGCGGTGTGATTTTCCTAGACATGCGTGACCGTGAAGGCTTATTGCAAGTCGTGATCGATCCAGATACTCCAAAAGCATTTGCAACTGCTGATGCTGCGCGCTCTGAATACCTACTTAAAATCACAGGTCGTGTTCGTCGTCGCTATGAAGGCACCGAAAATGACAGCATGACCAGCGGTCAAGTTGAGCTATTGGGTAAAGAGATCGAACTGCTTGCCAAGGCAGACACCCCGCCTTTCCCACTTAATGACGACAGCGTTAATGTCTCAGAAGAGCTGCGTTTAAAATATCGTTTCTTAGACATTCGTCGCCCTGAGATGCTAGATCGTCTACGTTTCCGCTCAAAAGTAACCAATCTAATTCGTAACTACCTAGATGAGCATGGTTTCTTGGATGTTGAGACACCTATTCTAACTCGTGCCACGCCAGAAGGCGCGCGTGACTACCTGGTACCGAGCCGTGTATCTAATGGTGAGTTCTATGCCCTACCACAATCACCGCAGCTATTTAAGCAGCTGTTAATGGTGGGCGGTATCGATCGTTACTATCAGATCGCTAAGTGTTTCCGCGATGAAGACCTACGCGCTGATCGCCAGCCAGAATTTACCCAAATTGACATCGAGACTTCATTCCTAGACGATAACGACATCATGGATTTGATGGAAGGCATGACCGTTAAGCTGTTTGATGAGCTGCTTGGCGTGAAATTTGACAAGTTTGAACGCATGCCTTATTCAGTGGCAATGCGTGATTACGCTTCTGACAAGCCAGACCTCCGCATTCCACTTAAACTGGTGGATGTGGCTGACATCATGCAGAACGTTGAGTTCAAAGTATTCTCAACGCCAGCCCAAGACCCTAAAGGTCGTGTTGCTGCATTGCGCGTGCCTAATGGCGCAGAAATCAGCCGTAAGCAGATTGATGAATACACCAAATTCGTGGGCATCTATGGCGCCAAAGGTTTGGCATACATCAAAGTGAACGACGTTAACAACATCAATAACGGCGTTGATAAAGAATCTGGTCTACAGTCACCGATCATCAAGAACATGACCGATGAAGTACTTGTAGAGCTTATCAAGCGTACAGGCGCAGAATCTGGCGACATCATCTTCTTTGGCGCTGACAAAGCAAAAGTAGTTAATGATGCGATGGGTGCACTCCGTGTTAAGCTTGGCCATGATCTAAATCTATTAACTTCAGAATGGGCGCCGCTGTGGGTGGTTGATTTCCCAATGTTTGAAGAAACCGATGACGGTAAATGGACTTCTGTTCACCATCCATTCACTCTACCAAAATCAAGCGTAGAAGACGTCAAAAACAACCCAGGCGAGGCACTGTCTGTTGCCTATGACATGGTGTTAAATGGCACCGAAATCGGTGGTGGTTCGCTACGTATCTACACCCTTGAGATGCAAAAAGCCATCTTCGAAGCGCTTGGCATTGGTGAAGAAGAAGCTGAAGAGAAATTCAGTTTCCTATTAAACGCCCTAAAATATGGCGCACCACCTCATGGCGGCTTAGCCTTCGGTCTTGATCGTCTGATCATGCTGATGACAGGCTCTTCATCAATTCGTGACGTGATCGCCTTCCCGAAAACCAAAACCGCAGAATGTCCATTAACTCAAGCACCTGCTGCCGTAGACAGTAAGCAGCTTCGTGAGCTTGGCATTCGCATCCGAGAAAAAGAAAAATCGGAATAAGGCATCTTTTTGATGTACGATTTGATTAGATTTGTGCCGCTATCGCTCATGCGCGTGGTGGCACAAATTGGCGCTTGGATTGCCAAATTGACGAATGCCAGCATCTATCGCAGCATTGATAGAAATCTTATGCTGGTCAATCCCAGTATGGCGGATAAAGACAGAGCTCAGTTGGCGACAGAAGCGCT
>NZ_JAAELD010000320.1 GCF_024227015.1 Moraxella sp. | reverse complement strand
TGGAGGCACACACGCGGGCGGTGAAGGTGGAAGCGTTGAATTCGTGCTCGGCGTACAGGATCAGCGACACGTTCATGACGCGCTCGTGCAGCTCGCTGGGCTTCTTGCCGTGCAGCAGCTCCAGGAAATGACCACCGATGGAGTCCACGTCGCTCTCGGTTTCGATACGAACGCCTTCGTGGGCAAAGCGGTACCAGTAGGTGATGATCGACGGGAACACCGCCAGCATACGGTCGATCTTGTCGTCCTGCTCGCTGAAATCTTCTTCCGTTTCCAGGTTACCCAGCATGGAGCAGCCGGTACGCATCACGTCCATCGGGTGCGTGTGGGCAGGTAGGCTTTCTAGGACTTCAATCACACGAATGGGCAAGCCACGAAGCGATTTTAGTTTTTGCTTATAAGCGGCAAGCTCAAAGCGGTTGGGCAAATGACCGTGAATCAGCAAATGAGCCACTTCCTCAAACTCACAATGCTTTGCCAAATCCAAAATATCATAACCACGATAGCTTAGGTCATTGCCCGAGCGTCCGACCGTACACAGGGCGGTGTTGCCTGCTGGCACGCCTGACAGGGCGACTGATTTTTTGGGTTTAAAACCAGGGGTTTGAGGTAGGGTGTTGTCTGTCATAATAAACTCCTTGTTCGACAGGTTGGCTGGAATCTTTAATAACTTAAAAATTCGGGCGATGAATGTTTTATTGATATCACCTTGGGGCTGGCGAATTGATCGCGTGCCTAGGTTGAATTTATATGAAAGCCTGCTCGTACTGCTCTATACTCCATGAATACGAGCAGGCTTTCGGTGTTGGATTATTTTTGAAATAATGCGTCTAACTTTTGTTCAAAATCATGATACCCCAAGAACTCATAAAGCTCGGCGCGTGTCTGCATGGTATCAACAACATTCGCCTGCGTGCCGTCAGCCATGATGGATTGATAGACATTCAAAGCAGCTTTACTGGCGGCACGGAACGATGAGAGTGGGTAGAGTACGAGCGATACGCCATGATCGGCAAGCTCTTCTTGGTTGTAAAGTGGTGTTGCGCCAAATTCAGTGATGTTCGCCAGTACAGGCACACCAACCGCTTGGCTAAATTCCTTATACATGCCAAGGTCTGTAATCGCCTCAGGGAAGATCATGTCCGCGCCAGCTTCCACGCAAGCGACCGCTCGCTCAATGGCGGATTCTAGACCTTCGACAGCCAAGGCATCGGTACGAGCCATGATGACAAAATTTTCATCAACACGTGCATCGACAGCGGCCTTGATTCTATCGACCATCTCGTCCTTGCTGACGATGGCTTTATTCGGGCGATGACCACAGCGTTTTTGGGCGACCTGATCTTCAATATGTACCGCTGCCACACCAGCGCGTTCAAAGTTACGAATGGTGCGAGCAATATTAAATGCACCGCCCCAACCAACATCAATATCGACAAGTAGGGGGGTATCAACGTTATCCGTGATGCGTCTTGCGTCTATCAGTACATCTTCCATGGTGGTAATACCAAGATCGGGAATGCCATTAGAGCAGGCAGCAACACCGCCACCAGACAGATAAATCGCCTTAAAACCGCTTGCAGTCGCAAGGCGCGCAAAATAAGCATTAACACAGCCGACAACGGCTAGGGGATTGGATTCTTTGACGGCTTGACGAAAACGCAAACCTGCAGATGGGTGACTCATGGCGATTGTCCTTAAAACAGTAAAACAAAAGTAAACTGGCTGTGAGTTAAAAAATTGAATCTGGATTTAGTATAGCGATAAATTATTCGATTGTCTTTACTTATTTTGATTAAATTAGCTACAGTAATTTATTATAAATACTATCATTATTTAAATATTGCATAATAAAAGCTATTTTTTACATAATAATCGCTTACTTTTATTAAGGTTTTGCATAAATTAAGCGCATGGTGCACTTGCATAATGGGATTTTTGACATAATTTGTTACAATTTATCAATGTTGTCAGCAGGTGCATATTCTATTTGTCGATCATGATACACGGCGTAAGTTGCTTGCAGCAGGGCTTTTAGATTTGGGTTGGTAGTGTCGGTTAGGGTGTTTAGATAGATGGGCGAGGTGATATTGTCCGGAGATAACGGCAGGTATTGAATCTGTTCGGTGCGCACGGTAGTTAGGCTTTTTGGCACTAGGGTGACACCTTCGCCAGCTGACACCAAGCCAAGTGCGATTTGAATGTCACGTGCTTTGTTGGTGTGTAGCGGGGTTAAATTGCGCTCATAAAACAGGTGAAGCAAAGGGTCACTGTGTTCGCCCGAGCCAAGTATCATTGGCTTGCGGTGGTATAAAATCAGCGTCTCATCAATGAGTTCTCTTAAAGAGATACTGTCGTTATTGGCTAATTTATGCTGGATGGGCAAGGCGACCGCTAGAGGCTCATGGCGCAGAAATATCTGTCTAACAAAGTCGTCTTGTAATAAGAATCGCCCAAAGCCCACATCTATCTCACCTGATTTTAGGGCGTGAATCTGATCGTTAGAGCTAACCTCGATGAGCTTAATCTCAAGGCTTGGCAGGGTGGATTTTAATTTGCTGATGATCTCTGGCAGCAGCCCGTAGAGTATCGACGCCACAAAGCCGATGGTTAAGGTATTGCTTGATTTACCGAAGTTTTGAGTGAGGGCAATCAGTTCATTTAATTCGCTCACGCTTTTTTGGGCATGTAGATAGAAGAATTCCCCAGCGGGGGTTAATGTCATCGGGCGGCGATAGCGGTCTATCAGCGCCTGACCAAGCAGCTGCTCTAGCTGTGCGATGTGCCGTGATAGGGTGGGCTGAGATAACCCCAAATCCTTGGCGGATTGGCTCATGCTGCCTGTATTGGCAACATGAATAAAAGCGTTTAATTGTGTAAGATTCATGATGAGTATCGTTACTAAAAAGACTGATGTTAGCCTAGCATAATTCGCCCAAAAAAGGAATTTATGCTGATTTTAGGGTTTAGATTGCTATAATGTTTCATAAAGATTAATATTTTTCTGAAATTTATGCCAAAAAATGCTTGAAATGACAAAAAATTGTGCTATTATGCGAAAACACTAGCTAAGTTGAATTGGAATCTAACTCACCGAAGCTTTAGCTGTTAGTGAGTTAGCTATATTGTGGTCTGCTTTCTTAATGAAATTTAAGTGCGGTAGATTTTTAGGGTTTTGTGTTATTAGTGGTAATAACCTTAAAAGGATTTTATTAAGGAAGCGCTTTAAAATTGCTTTTGCAATTTACAAGGAGGTCGCCATGTCACATGGTACAGATAAAGACGTCTCTGGCTACTGGAAAGCCAACGTTCGTATTATTATTGGTTGTCTGATCGTGTGGGCAATCTGCTCGCTCGGTTTCGCCGTTCTTCTTCGCCCTGCATTAATGGGCATCACTTTCATGGGTACAGACCTTGGGCTGTGGTTCGGTCAGCAAGGTGCTATTCTTACCTTTGTCGCACTCATTTTCTTTTATGCTTGGCGCATGAATCGCCTTGATAAAGAATACGGCGTAGAGGAGGAGTAAGCCATGAGTCAATTTGCAATTAACCTAATTTTCGTTGGCGCATCGTTCCTGCTTTACTTCGGTATCGCGATTTGGGCACGCGCAGGCTCAACCAAAGAATTCTACGTTGCAGGCGGTGGTGTCCACCCTGTCGTCAACGGCATGGCAACAGGTGCTGACTGGATGAGTGCAGCATCATTCATCTCGATGGCAGGTATGATCGCCATGGGCGGCTATGCTGCTTCTGCTTACCTAATGGGCTGGACAGGTGGTTTCGTATTACTGGCGTTATTGCTTGCGCCTTACCTGCGTAAGTTCGGTAAATTCACAGTGCCTGATTTCATCGGTGATCGCTTCTACTCTAAGAGTGCGCGTCTGATTGCTGTTGTGTGCTTGATTTTGGCATGTACCACTTATGTTATCGGTCAGATGACGGGTGCAGGCGTGGCATTCTCTCGCTTCTTGGAGGTTGACAAAGATACAGGTCTGATCATCGCGGCAGTTGTGGTATTGTTCTATGCGGTACTGGGTGGTATGAAGGGTATTACCTATACTCAGGTAGCTCAGTATGTGGTACTGATGATTGCATATATCGTCCCTGCGATCTTCATCTCAATGAATATTACTGGCAACCCAATTCCGGCTTTAGGAATGTTCGGTACCGACCTAGAGAGCGGTACAACAATGCTAATCAAGCTTGACAGCTTGATTACTGATCTAGGATTTGCAGCTTATACTGCTGATGTTCCTGATAAGCTAAACATGTTCTTGCTAACCTTGTCGCTAATGATTGGTACTGCAGGCCTGCCTCACGTTATCATCCGCTTCTTCACGGTGAATAAGGTATCTGATGCACGTTCATCAGCAGGTTGGACACTGGTATTCATCGCATTGCTATACACTGCAGCACCTGCAGTAGGTACAATGTCTCGCATGAACCTGGTTGAAACTGTGTATCCAAATGGCACAACTTCTGCACCGATTGATTATGAAGCACGTCCAGAATGGATGAAAAATTGGGAAGCCACAGGCTTGCTAAAATTTGAGGATAAAAACGCTGACGGTAAGATTGACTACTATAATGACAAGTCAAAAGATGAGGCATTCTTGGCTGCTGCTGAGGCCAAAGGACTACAAGGCAACGAATTGGATGTGAACAATGACATCATGGTACTGGCTAACCCTGAGATTGCCAACCTACCATCTTGGGTTATTGGTCTGATCGCTGCAGGCGGTATCGCAGCAGCATTATCTACCGCTGCAGGTCTGCTATTAGCCATCTCGTCAGCAATCTCGCATGACTTGATTAAGAAAATCTTGAAGCCTGAAATCTCTGATAAGGGCGAATTGACAGCAGCTCGTGTTTCGATGGTTGTCGCGATCGCCGTTGCAACTTGGCTTGGCATGAACCCTCCTGGTTTCGCTGCACAGACAGTCGCCTTGGCATTCGGTATCGCAGGTTCGTCTCTGTTCCCTGCCTTGATGATGGGTATCTTCTCAAAACGCATCAACAACAAAGGCGCAGTAGCAGGTATGCTTGCAGGCTTGATCGTAACTTGTGTGTACATCTTCTTGTTCAAAGGCTGGTTCTTCATCCCAGGCACGAACATGCTTGCTGATGACGCATCAGGCTGGATCATGGGTATTAGCCCACTAGGCTTCGGTCCGATCGGCGCTCTGATCAACTTCGTGGTAGCATTTGCAGTATCTTACATGACTGCGCCACCACCACAAGAGATCCAAGATCTGGTTGAAAGCGTTCGCTATCCAAAAGGTGCAGGCGCAGCAGTCGATCACTAATCATTAATCTAATAAAAAATGCAGACCCAGTGTCTGCATTTTTTATTTTAAGTAATTGA